>JAFQLH010000035.1 GCA_017396665.1 Oscillospiraceae bacterium
CTTTATCATAAGCCAGAGTATAGAGCCCGGTATCGAGTATGACCCTGATAACAGACCTGAGCTTAAGCTCGTCGTTTCTGCAGGTCCGTCAAGACTCGTAGTTCCTTCGTATTCAAATCTCAAGCAGGATATCTACCTCGAAATCCTCAAGGATGAGGGAATTACATATGAAACAAAGACAATGTATTCGTCGGTTGTACCTGAAGGTCTTATTTGTAAGACAAGCGTAGACCCGGGCGATTCAGTCGATGTAACAAAGAATGAAGTGCTTATCGTCTATATCTCACTCGGTGTAGACCCTGCAACAACTACGACATCTACTACAACAACTACTACTGAGCCTGGGGTTCAGGACCCGACATCTGATACATCAGATACTTCCGATTCCGTAGCTACAGACCCTGTAGTAGAGAATACTCCGGCAGATGCATAATCTAAACGGCTTGCGGCAAATAACCCGCAGGCCGTATTGTTTTATGAAATACGCATAAGATAGCAACAAAAGGTGCGTGCAATTGTATCAAAACGGCAAAACTCTGTAATATTCCTTGACAAGAGAGAGGAAATTGTGGTATGATGTACTTTGTCAGAGTGTGATTGCACACCATAAGGACAAGCTTAACCGTATGTGATAATACGGAAATATAGTATCATATATCAGGGAGGTGGCATTGTCTTATATCCGCTTAGGATTATGACAATGAGTGACTATGGCAAAGGCAATAGGAATTTTAACAAGTGGCGGAGACGCTCCTGGAATGAACGCTGCAATCCGTGCAGTGACAAGAGCTGCTCTTGCAAAGGGAATCAAGGTTTACGGCATCAGAAGAGGCTATAACGGTCTTATCAATGGCGATATCGTAGAGCTCGGTGCAAGAGACGTATCCGGAATTATGCAGAGAGGCGGTACAGTCCTCTATACAGCAAGATGTCCTGAATTCAGAACAGAAGAGGGTATCCAGAAGGCTGCTGAAAACTGCAAGAAGATGGGTGTTGATGGTATCGTTGTAATAGGCGGTGACGGAACATTCAGAGGCGCAGCAGACCTTTCGAGACACGGAATTCTCTGTATCGGTCTGCCGGGCACAATCGATAACGACATCTCATGTACAGAATATACTATCGGCTATGACACAGCTATGAACACCGCTATGGAAATGGTGGATAAGCTCCGTGATACAACACAGTCACACGATAGATGCTCAGTAGTAGAAGTAATGGGCAGACGTGCAGGCTATATCGCACTTAACGTAGGTCTCGCAGTTGGTGCTGAAGCAGTTCTCACTCTCGAAGAAGAATTTGACCTCGACGAAATCGCAAAGTCTATGATTGATGCAGCTAAGAAGGGCAAGAAGCACTTCATTATCGTTGTTGCAGAAGGCGTAGGCAGCGCTGAAACAATTGCCAGAGAGCTCCAGGAAAAGACTCAGATTGAAGCAAGAGCTACAATCCTCGGCCACGTTCAGAGAGGTGGTACTCCAACTCTCCGTGACAGAGTTATCGCAACAGAAATGGGCTACTATGCAGTAGAGCTTCTCGAGCAGGATATCACAAACAGAGTTGTTGGTATGAAGGACGGCAAGATTTATGACGTCGATATCCAGGAAGCACTCACTATGAAGAAGGAATTCCCACATAAGCGTTATACAATCGTTCACGATACTGCATTCTAATTAAAACAGAATATAATCACACAGAGTAGGAAATTAAGCGTGAAGTGTCAGGCAGACGGGGAGTTGTTGCCTGAACGAAAAGGGTAAACCCTTGCGGTTTGATTTCCGCATCCCGCTGAATGTGTAACCGAGGCTCTTCATGCTCCGATTATGCATAGAGGCAAAAATTGCTCGCATAATGGAGGTATTAAAATGAAGAGCTTTTTTCGTATGTTCACAAAATCCGCAGCAGAATTCAAATCGATAAGATGTATTACCCTCACAGGTATACTTATCGCAATCTCAATGCTTATCGAAATGCATTCAATCGACCTTAAGTTTTTTAAAATCAATTTCGCATTCCTCGCAATCGCCGCAATAGGTATGCTGTTTGGCCCGACTGTGTCGCTGTTTGCAGGCTTCGCAGGTGACGTGGTAGGATTTATGGTTCATCCGTCAGGCGGATTCCTTCCTGCGTATGTTATAGTAGCAGGAATACAGGGGCTTATCTACGGTATATGTCTCTACCATAAAAATGATAGCCACAGTATCGTCATTGTCAATAACATTACAGGCAAAAAAACCGATATCACACTCTATGTAAGAGCCGTTATAGCAAGACTTATCGACGTCGTGCTGATAAATCTTCTTATCAACACAAAGCTCAATCTTCACTACGGCTTCATACCAAAGCAGGCATACACAGAGGCTGTTGTCACAAGAACTGCAAAGAACGTAATCGAGCTTCTCGCTGACCTGCCGCTGCTGTTCGTGATATTACCTGTGGTGCTTCTGATTTATAAAAAACTTCCCGCAAATAAAAGCAGTAAAGCTTCTGCGTAGATAAAAATATCCCCGTAAGGAAAATTCCTTGCGGGGATTTGTGTTTATTCAGCTTCGTCGAGTGCCTGTGCAACCTTCATCATAATCGCACATTCAATACGCTTCTTGAAAAGTCTGCAACCGTATTCGTAAATACCTGTTATCGAGCCTGTTGCGTGATAAGCATTTGCAGCACATCCGCCGCTGCAGTAAAGCTTTGCCCAGCAATCCTTACAGTCCTCTCTCGCATAAGCGTTGCACATCTTGAATTCGTTCTGAAGCTCTGTGTTTGTTACACCCTTCCAGATGTCACCCATGCTGTACTTTTCGTCACCTACAAACTGATGACAAGGATAAAGCTCGCCCCAAGGAGTTACCGCAAGATACTCTGTTCCAGAGCCACAGCCGGAAATTCTCTTGTAAATGCAAGGACCACCCTCTAAGTCAAGCATGTAGTGATAGAAGGTGATAGGCTTGCCTTCCTTTTCACGTCTGAGCATCTCGAAAGCGAGCTTTTCGTACTGCTCGCAGAGAACAGGGAAGTCCTCGTCGGTAAGCGCATAAGGGTCATCCGGCGAACAGACAACAGGCTCCATGGAAAGCTCTGTAAAGCCAAGGTCAGCCATGTGAAGTATGTCACTTGTAAAGTCAATGTTGTTGTGCGTGAAGGTTCCTCTCACGTAGTAACCCCTGTCACCACGCTTCTTTACAAACTCCTTAAACTTAGGAACAATCGTGTCATAGCTGCCCTGACCTGTGTAGGTCTTTCTCAGCCTGTCGTGAACGTCCTTTCTTCCGTCAAGTGAGAGAACAACGTTGTGCATCTCCTTGTTTGAGAATTCAATAACATCGTCATCAATAAGCATTCCGTTTGTTGTAAGAGTGAAGCGGAAAACCTTGCCGTGCTTCTTTTCAAGCTCTCTGCCGTAAGCAACAAGCTCCTTTACAACATCAAAGTTCATGAGCGGCTCGCCGCCGAAGAAGTCAACCTCAAGATTTGTCCTGCCCTGTGAGTTTTCAACAAGGAAATCAAGCGCGCGCTTGCCTGTTTCAAGGCTCATTATAGCCTTTTCGCCGTGGTATTTTCCCTGGCTTGCAAAACAGTATTCGCAGTTTAAATTGCATACGTGAGCAACGTGTAAGCAAAGAGCCTTGACCTGAGTGTGCCTGTTCTTGAAATCGAAAGCCTTGTCGGCGTATTCGTCTTTTGTGAACAGCTTTCCCTCAGCCTTGAGCTCCTCAATGTCGCTGAGTGTGTCAAGAATATCTTCCTTTGATACGTCCGAATACTTGTTTCCTAAGATATCAAGAATATCATCACTGCTGTTCGTTTCATACATTTCAATAGCATCATAGGCTAAGTCGTCAACGCAGTGAACACTGCCGCTGAAAACGTCAAGTACAATGTTGTAGCCTCCGAGCTTGTACTGATGTATCATATGTAAAACCCCATTTTCTTAAATTAGACAAAAGCAATGCCGCTTACAAACAGTAAACGGCACAGCAAATTTTCATAATAGATAAAGCTTAGTCCTTCTTGCCGCACTTTTCGCACTGCTGGTTAGCAACACCGCAGGAAGTCTTGCAAGCAGACTGGCAGGATGTCTGGCATTCGCCGCAGCCACCGTGCTTAACGCTTTCCTTCATATCTCTTGTCTTGAGAGTAACAATTCTTTTCATGATGAGAAATCTCCTTACAAAATTTTGTTGAATTAATTATACCTCATTTTCCTCCGCTTGTCAAGAGGGTAGAGAGCTGTTCCTTGTTATCACGACAGCCCTTCCATACCGTCTGCGTTCAAGCAATACTGTGAATGTCCGCAATTGTACATGCAGAATTCAAATCCTATTTCAAAACTGAAACTATTGCCCCACCGCAATCAGTGTGAACGTCAACACCTGACGCAGAAAGCTCTGATATCTTATCTGCAATATCCTGCGTTATAACCTCACCGGGCGCTATAAGCGGTATTCCCGGCGGATAAGTCCAGACGTATGATGCACAAATCCTGCCAACTGCACTATCGAGAGAAAGCTGCTTTGACTCTCTGCGTGCCGCCTCGTATGAGGACATCTCAGCCTTGGGCAGCGTAATACTAACAGGCAATTCCTTCTGCCTGTGCTCAAGTCCGCCGTCAATCTCAAAAAGTGCCTTAATAAGCCTGTCAAAGCCTTCCTGTGTGTCACAGATACTGCTCATAGCAATAACATATCTTGCGCTTGCCATCTCGCACTCAATTCCGTACTCATCTCTCAGCCTTGCAAAAAGCTCAGAGCCGTTTATTGATGCCTTGTCGCAAGCAATAACAAGCTTCCCGAAGTCATCTGTCCGATGCAGCCTTAATGCCTTGAGCCTGAAAGCTCTGTCATAAAAATCTCCAAGCATACGCTCGTAGTTTTCTGTAAGTTCTCTGCCACGCTCCTCAATCAGCTTCATACACCTGTCAACCGAAGCCATAAGCGGGTAGGATGGGCTTGAGGTCTCAAAGCAGGAAAGAAGCTTTGAAAGCTTTTTGGTGTCAACTTTTTCAGAATGTATATTCAGACAAGCCGTCTGAGTCATGCAAGGGAGTGTCTTGTGCAGGCTCACTACTGAAATGTCAGCCCCGTATGCATTCTCAAAGCCTTCAAATAAAGGCAGATGTGCACCGTGGGCCATGTCAACAAAGAGCAAAATGCCTCTGTCACGACAAGCCTTAGCTATTTGTGGTATGTTGCTTATTACTCCTTCATAGGTAGGGGAGGTTATAACAACAAGCCTTGCATCAGGATTCTGCATTATTGCATTTTCAATGTCAGAGCTTTTAACCTCGCCGAAGGTGTCAATGCACTCATCTCTCTCAGGCAAAATCCAGACCGGTCTGAGGTTGTAAAGCTCAATTGCGTTGTAAACGGATTTGTGACAGTTTCTCGCAACAATAATCTTGTCCCCGAAATCACATGCAGAGAGTATAGCAGACATAATTCCGCAGGTGCTCCCGTTTACAAGAAGAAAGCTTTTCACAGAGTCGTAAAACCTGCTCAGCCTTGCCTGTATGTCATCAATGATTCCGTCAGCTCCGTGCAGGTTGTCAAAGCCCGTTATTTCGGTTATATCAATGCCGTAGGGGAGAGTATTACCTAAGATTTCACGGTTTCTCTTGTGCCCCGGCATGTGAAAAGGGTATACGTCACTGTTTTTATGTCCCTCAAGCTTTGTTAATAAGCCTTCCATAAGTTCTCCTTAGAATTTTTTCAGTATGTCATCAATGTCCTGCTTCGATGCAAGATATCTTGAAAATGTGCTCGCACTTCCTGCCGCAATTCCAAGTCTTAAAGCCTCATTGAAGCTGCCGCTCTTTATGTATCCCGCAAGGAATCCTGCAACCATAGAATCACCCGCACCGACTGAGTTTATAACAGTACCCGAAGGTGCCTCACTCATAAGCTCCTGCCCGTCTTCCGACACAAATACAGCCCCGTCGCCTGCCATAGAAACAAGAACGTTTCTTGCACCCATTTTCTGAAGTTCTTTAGCGTAGCGTATAACTTCCTTTTTGTCATTCAGAGAAGGAACACCGAATATCTCCGCAAGCTCGATATTGTTCGGCTTTATGAGAAAAGGTCTCTGTTCGAGTACGTTTACAAGCAGTGTCCTCGATGCGTCAACAATTATACAAACACCCGTGTCCTTGAGTGCAACCATAATATCCTTGTATATTGTGTCAGGGAGTGACGCAGGAATACTTCCGGCAAGAACAAGATAATCGCCCTGTGAAAGACCCTCAAGCTTCTCCATAAGACTTAAAAGCTCTGCCGAAGGTATGTCAGGACCAGAAGCGTTTATCTCTGTTTCCTCCTGTGCCTTGAGCTTTATGTTTATGCGTGAATTACCCTCAGGCAAGCGTATAAAGTCAGTCTTCACACCGTCAGAAATGAGCATCCTGTCTATCTCATTTCCCGTAAAGCCTGCAATAAATCCGAGCGCAACACTTTCGCAGCCAAGATGATGCAGTACAGTTGAAACATTTATTCCCTTTCCGCCTGCAAGAATAGTCTCGCTGCTGCTCTTGTTGATAGTGCCGAAGCTTATGCTGTCAGCAGTTACAGCAAGGTCAAGAGACGGATTAAAGGTAACAGTATATATCATATAATAACCTCCGAAAATTCAGCTACTGTTAATTATACAATAATCCTTTGAGTTTTACAAGTGTAATATGAACTCTACAAAGCGTTTGTTGTATTGACTTTAAAAGTGTGATATGATATCAGCAAGAGGAAGTGATAACTTTGAAGAAAACAACAGGCGAAATAATTAAGGGATTGAGAATAGAAAAGGGCTATACACAAAAACAGCTAGCCGATATCATATCGGTAAGCGACAGAGCAGTGTCGAAATGGGAAAGAAATTACGGCTGTCCCGACCTGTCAGTTATCTGTGAGCTTTGCAAAGCACTCGGAACAACTGTAGACTACCTGCTCTCAGGAACAACCGAAGGCAATTCAAGCGGAGATTTTAAAACTGCAAGGCTCTATGTATGTGAGGATTGCGGAAATATTATAGCGTCAGCAGGTGACTGCTCCGCTACCTGCTGTGGTAAAAAGCTTAAAGCCCTTGAGCTGAAGCTCGCCGACGATGAGCATAAACTCAGGCTTGAAAGCTTTGATGCCGACATCATAGTCTTAACAGACCACGAAATGTCTAAGGAGCATTACATCAGCCTTGTCGCAGTTATCAGCGAAACCGCCGTGCTCCTGTACAAGCAGTATCCCGAGTGGAGTATAAACGCCAGAATACCTGCAACAATCCACGGTATGCTCGTTGCTGTCTGCAATAAACACGGAGCATATGTCCAAAGAATATAAAGCTTAAAGCGTAAAAATCAAGGGTATCGAGTAATAAACTCGATACCCTTTGTCATTACATTATTCCTTCTTCGTCATCGTCAGTGATTTCACCGTTGATGATTGCCTTGAGCATATCAAACTCTTCGTTTGTAAGAGTAACACCCTTGCCCATTCTTGTGTGGTCAGGTGACCATTCTCTGATATCGTACTTAGGTTCTCTTCCGTTCCAGCTTATAAGATTGAGCTCCTTTGTCCAGCCCTTTGCGTTTTCTGAAAGAACACCAAGTGTTTCAGTGATTTCGTAGGTAAGTTCAGCCATTATAAATCTCTCCTTTTAAAATATTAAAATCTGTTTATAAACGGTACAAATCGCCAAAGCTTCTTAGGAAGAATCTTTCTTGCCATCTTCAGCATGCAACCGTAATTCAGTATGAGTACCGCAATAAATCCGCCGCCGAGAATAACCCAGCGAAGTATTGCACCAAAGCTGTTTACACTTATCGTCATAAGGGCGAGAATAGAAGTGTTTACAACAATCTTCATAACCGAGAAATCAAAAGCAATAAAGCGTCTTGCATCAATGCATCTTACAATGAAAACTACAATGTATGAAGCGATTGTCGAGATAACAGCCGCCGCAATTCCGATTTTAGGAATGAGTACGAGGTTGATGCCAACATTTATAATGCCGGCAATAAGACTTGTTATAAGAGAGTTTACAGACCTTTTTGTAACAACATAAATCGTACCCATGAAGGTGGTAAAGCAGATGAATACTGTCGAGAATACAAGTCCCGGTGAGTAGAGAATGGATGACATAGCATCAGCACCCATCCACACATATGTCAGCGGTCTTATTACAAGCAGTATTCCTGCCGCAATAATGTAAAGCACCGACTGGTTTACATCAAATACATTTGAGTAGAATCTGTTTCTTTCATCAGAATCATTCTCTGTGATTGCACTCATGTTCCATGCCTGACCGAACATCATGTAAATTGTAGTGAAAAGATTAGGTATCTTGTACGCAATCGACAGAATACCTGTATCAGCCCTGCTCATAAAGTGAGTAACCATAAACGAGTCCGAGGAGTTTGTGATAAGCCACATAATCTGTGTCGGGATAAGCGGTATACAGTAGCTGAGCATCGCCCTTGCAAGACCGTGGTCAAACGGGTCTTCGGATTTTTTGTAAAGGGGAGTAAAGTATCTCCACAGCTTTGCGGTAAACATCAGGAATATAATCGACGCTACGTCAGCAAGAACAATCGAGAGCAGATAGCCCCTGATTCCCATCCTGAATACAAGCAGGAATAAAACGCTGAACAAAAGCG
Organism: Oscillospiraceae bacterium; assembly: GCA_017396665.1. Classification (GTDB taxonomy): domain Bacteria; phylum Bacillota; class Clostridia; order Oscillospirales; family Ruminococcaceae; genus UBA7477. The sequence goes on from JAFQLH010000035.1 coordinate 8,636, forward strand.
TGAAGAAGGTGCATAGTATTCCGTTTACAGCAAAAAGTCTTACCCTTTCCATCGCTCTGACAAACGTCGCATAAAGCGTCTTCAAACTCGAAATTGAAACGTATAAAAGCAGCAACCATACGTTGTTTCCTATGAATTTGTGAACAAACGCCGAGTCGTGCAGGAAAACTGCCGCCAGACCGAGTAGCGCAATACCGCAAAGTATTACAGCGTTTCCAATCGAGAAAATTCTCTTCTTGTTATAGGACTTGTCAAGACCGAAACGTATAACAGCCTCTGATACCGTCAGCGAAACTATAGGCAAAAGCCAGTTTGCCGTCTGCGTGAAGTTTTCGGTTATTCCAAGCTCTGTATCGGTGAACAGTCTCGTGTATAAGCTGACAAGAAGAATAGCCAGAACCTTCGAGCTGAACGAGCCAACTGCAAATATAATAGTGTTTGAAAGCAAGCCCTTGTAGCTGTTTTGCTTCTTTTCTTCCATAGACATTCCCTCTAAAAGTAACATATAATCAATCTGCATCAATGCGAGAGTAAAAAGCGTAATATGATTATTATATCATATTTTCACCAAAATGCAACATTTAAAATAAATAAGACAAAAACATCTCAAAAAGCTATTGCATTTTTTGAAAAAGGCTGATATAATATTATCAGAGAAATAGATAAATTATTTACATTAGATAAAAGGAGATTTCGCTATGAAAACTATACTTAAAATTGCAGCCGTAATCGTCGCAGTTGTATCGGCTTTTGTAGCCGTCAAGCTTGCTTTGGAGTCTATCGGTGTCAAAACCGTAGCTTATATTCCGGTAGAGGACTAGAAGATTACACAAAAATCATATATTCAGCAGTAGGTGTCTCGGCAGAGTACTCTGTCGGGACATTTTTGTAGGAGAAAATGATACTATGATTGATAAGATATTTGATTTTTTTCTCGATAGCAGAAAAGAAAAGTTTTATATGATGGACAACAACGAGCGAAAGCTCCTGCTTGAAAAGCTCAGAAGAAAAGATGAAACCATCTCAGGTATGTTCTACTTTTTGCTTGTAGCTCTGTTTGCACTTGTCGGTTTTTTCGCGTGGGTAGGTGTTTCGGTTACACTCATGAACACCGAGCCTATAAGCTTTTCGTTTGTGTTTGATTTTGTCCTCTTTGCAATTGCCCTGTTTTTTGAAGTGGGCTTTGCAAGAACAAATTCACGTGTGGCGTTTCTTTTGCTTATCGCAACAACAATACTTGCGTGTATTATTTCCCCGTTCTTTGTATTGGCATTGTTGTGGCTTGTGCTGTTTGCACCAAACTGGCTCAATCTCCAGGCAATGAGAGAGCTTCCCGGATACCCTGCGTTTGAAGCGAGGAAAACAAATATCAACGACAGTACACTGAACGCAGACCAGCAGGTCGCCTTTGAAAGAAAGAAGCTCCGGGATATGGATGAGCCCGATGCATATAGAAATAACAGTGAAAACCTTGATAAGATACTTAGCGGCGAAATGTCTCTCGATGATTACCTCGGAGTCGAGAATCAGCAGCCGAAGTTTCTAAGTTCGAAAACGGAGGAATAAATGCTTAAAATAAAAATAAGCGGAATAAAACGATACGAAGACGTTACGCTCGTAAATGGAATATGCCCCGACTATGCGGGATTTGTGTTTTATGAAGGCGAGCACAGAATAACAGCTAATATAGCTTCACACCTGGTGTTTGACTTGCGCCCTGAAATTGATACGATAGGTATGTTCAAAAACCAGTCTGCAAGTGAAATAACCTCACTCCTTTCAGCCGGAATAATAGATATGGTTGAGCTGTGCGGAGACGAAAGCGAGGAGTTTATAGAAAACTTAAAGCTCCGTGCAGAAGCTAAGATAATTAAGCGGTTTTCACTTAAAACACCCGCAGACCTGCTCAGAATTAACGAGAGCCGTTGCGACTATATCTCGCTTACTGTGACAGATTATATGGAGAACAGCGATATCTCAAAGAACGTCACAAAGCCGGTGTTTTTGCGTGGAAGAGGTGAAGCTGTCAGCTTCGCCGATTCGGTGAAAAAAGCAGAAGTATTTGCAGTCGACAGTGCACATATGCTCGACTCTGACGGATTTATAAGTCCTGCATCAGCACTTAAAATGTGCGCTAGAATCAGAAGTAATATCTAAGGCGGTAATATCTATGGAAAAGCTATTTTGCAAAGGCTATACCTGGGGTGCTTTCTCAAGAAGCGGACTCTATCAGACTGAAGAAGCTAAAAAGTCAATGGAAAGACTTGCACAGAACGGTCTCGACTGGATTTGTATTCCTGTCAATGCCTATCAGGAGTCTTATATGTCAACAATGGTTCACCCCGTGTACGGCAGAACACAAACTGATGACGATGTTGTTTTTGCAATAAATTACGCTAAAAAGCTCGGACTTAAGGTCTGCCTCAAGCCAATGGTCGATAGTATGGACGGAGTGTGGAGAGCAAGAATCAGCTTCCCCGAGGAAAGCAGAGTGGACTACTGCGACAGATGGTTCGGCTCTTATCTGCAGTTTATGCTCCACTATGCCGCAATCGCAGAAAGAACAGGCTGCGAAATGCTCTGTACAGGCTGCGAGCTCGACGGTATGGATATGAACGCAAAAAGATGCCTTAATATGATTGAGAAGGTAAGAGAGGTTTATAGCGGTCTGCTTATGCATAATATAAATCATGGCGACGAGTTCAAGTATTCTTGGCTGAGTGTAGTTGACGTTATCGGAATTTCTGCATATTACAGACTCACTGACGGCGTAAACGTGAGCTATGATAAGATGATGGAGTCCTGGGCTAAGGTGAAGGAAAGGCTTCAGGCTGCACACGAAAAATACGGCAGACCGATTATGTTTGCCGAAATCGGTATAAGAAATGAACACGGCTGCTCTGCTTATCCGTATGATTTCAAGCATAGAGCGGATGTCGCCCTCGATGAAGACGAGCAGGCAGACTTTTATGAAAGTGCCTTCGCAACCTTCTGGAATGAGGAATGGTTCAAGGGCTACTTCTGGTGGGACTGGAAGGCAGTGCTTACACCTGATGATAAAATCCACGAAAACCGTGACTTTACCTGTTACGGCAAAAAAGCAGAACAGGTTCTCAGACGCTGGTATACTAAATAAAGTTTACATACAAACGCTCGGGAAACGGGCGTTTTTGTAATTTTTGAAGCTGAATGTAACAGAATGTAACAAACTGAGCGTGAATTTGTAATCAAATTGTACGTAAATTGACGTTGCATTGCAAACAATATTATGGTATAATGATACTGTGTTAAACTGTTTTTATTCAAAGACAGCGTGAAACCTATGTCTGAAAGGATTTTTTATGGCAAATAATTATGATATCTCCGGTGGAAGAGGCAATAGCGAAGACCTCGATGTAAGGTTCAGCTCTTCAACACCGTCAGGCGATTTGTATTCCGAAAAGCCTGCAGATGCTTCAGCCCAGTCTGACATACGCCGTAAGCGTGCGGAGGATATGGCAAAGCGTATAGCTATGAGCATCGGCGAGGATGACTACGAAAGCACACAGCCTGTAAATGTTAACGAAAGACAAAGGGCATCAGCTTCTGCAAATGATGTAACAAGGGAGAGCACAATGGCAAGCAGACAGACAAGACCGGCAGGTCAGAGAGCTTCTCAGGGGCAGAGAACTGCCTCTGGACAGAGAAGACCTGCATCACAAAGAAGCTCTGCATCAGGTTCAAGAAACGCAGGTGCAGGTCAGAGAAGACCGGGCACAAGACCGGCTGGCTCAGCTTCGAGAAAGCGTAGAAAGAAGAAGTCTTCAGGTGGAAAGACCGCAGCAGTATTTCTTGTAGGTTTCCTCCTCCTCGTTGTCGGTATGGCTTACTTTATCGGACTTGTGCTCACAAACGGAGCATTTCTCCCGAATACAACCATTAACGGTGTGGATGTAAGTAAGATGACTCTGCAGGAAGCAACCGAGGCTGTCGATAATAACGACGTCGCAAAGTCGCTTGTGCTGACAAACGCAGACGGCTCTGTCGCATATTCTATACTTCTCGATGAGTTCGGATATTCATTCGATATCGACGAGCAGGTTGCAAAGTTCTATTCTGAAATTGACAGAAAGGTCTGGTTCAAGTCACTCTTTGCTACTACTGAGTATACGCTTGATACCTCTGCAAACTATGACGAGAAGAAGCTCCAGCAGCGTCTTTCAAATATCAAGTGGGCAACTGTTGAGCCTCAGAATGCATTTATTACAAAAACAGCTAACGGCTATCAGATAGTTCCTGCGGTCGATGGCAACGAAGTCGATGCACAAGGACTTGTAGCTCATATTCTCGACGAGGTTAAGAACGGAAATCTCAGAGTAAATATCGGCGATTTTTATTCTGTAAAGCCTGCGGAAATTCAGTCTGCTGACCTCCAGGAACAGCTTGAATACTACGAGAACTTCTCCGATTTCAAGATTACAATCGACTTTGACTATACTCAGGAAGTTCTCTCAATGGACGACTACGCTACATGGCTCGAGTTCAGCCCTGACGGAAACTATACCGTCAAGGAGGACGAGGTAGCCCACTATGTTGGATACCTTGCCGATACCTATGATACCTACGGTACAACAAGAAGCTTTAACGCAACACTCCAGGGCAATATCCGTGTAAGCCAGGGCCCACAGGGAACATATGGCTGGATGATTGATAAGGAAAAGACAGTCGAAAGACTTACAAAGGTTCTCCTTGCCGGCGAAACCACAACAATCGACCCTGTGTATGCTACAAGACTTGATGATTACGGCGTTGCATTCTTTACCTATAAGGGACAGGAGGACGCAAGGTCAGCAGGTGACGATATCGGTAATACCTATATCGAGGTTGACCTCACCGCACAGCGTATGTGGTACTACGAAAACGGCGTCTGCAAGTTCCAGACAGACCAGATTGTATCAGGCCTCGCTTCTGATTCTGATAGAATTACACCTGAAGGTGTGTACGAAATTCTCGAAAAAAAGAGCCCTGATTACCTCAGCGGTGACGGATATTCCGACGTTTATGTAAAGTACTTCATAAGAGTTTCATATGAAGGTATCGGATTCCACGACCTCAGCAGAGGAAGCTACGGCGGAAATATCTATCTTACAAACGGCTCACACGGCTGCATCAATATGAAGCTTGCAGAGGTTGAAAAGCTCTACGGAATGGTTAAGGGCGGAACACCGGTCGTTATGTATTACTAAAAAAATAAAAGCAGGACGAAAGTCCTGCTTTTTTTCTATCCCTCATTAACGTATCGCTGGATAGCAGCCTCGAAAAGATTATGAACCTCGTGGGATAAGTATGCATCATCACCCGAAGGAAGCTTCGCAAAGCCACCCGCCATTCTGGCGTGACCGCCGCCGCTGCCAATATCCTGAAGTGCGTACTGAATGATTTTTCCTGCGTGATATTCCGGAAGCTCCGAGCGTACCGAGAATTTGTATCCGTCGTTTCTCTTAGCGTATACTACGCTGAATTCAATAACATCGAGTGCAAGAATAAAGTCTGAAATCATCGCAATAAGTGCGTCAGGGCACTCAAACGGAATGAATGCGTAGCCAACGTTTTCAAATACACTTATACTCTCAATTGCCGAGCCGTATGCCTTGAGGTCAGCAAACTCCAGCGTGTTTATCTTCATTCTGTCAAGAAGGTCGTTGTCAGCATGTAGGAAAAGCTTCCCGTACATCTGAACGTCAAGATGTGTCACACCCCTCGAAAAATCAGCCGTGTCCATCTTTATTCCATAAAGAAGTGCCGAAGCAACGCTTCGCTCAAGCGGGATGTGGTTGTCAATAAAATATTCTGTAATAAGTGAAGCACAAGCACCAACAATTCTTACATCTCGATAACCGTATTCACAGTCAAAGATAGTAGGGTGATGGTCTATGCAAGCAATCTCTTCACCAATAAGGTCAGTGAGATTTGAGTTGTATTTCTGTGCGTCAACTGTGATTATCTTGTCTGTTTCGCACATATCTGTTATATCGGAAATCGCCACCATCTCTATACCGAAATTCGAAAGCATAGTCAGAGCCGAAAGCTTTTCAGCAGTTCCGTCATAGCATATGGTCGATTTTATGCCGTAGTGTTCAAGAAGCTTCTGCAAGCCGAAAGCGGAGGCAATTGCGTCAGGGTCAGGGTAGTTGTGAGTCTGAATGAATATGCGTCCGTCAGATGCTATTTCAATTAGTTTCTTCAAATCCTTCATTTGATGTTTCCTCCGTAAAAGTGATAAGAATACTGTCCTTTTAGCGACGGTTTCGTGTGCGGATAATAAGTTTCATATATTATATCACATAATGTCAAAAAAGTCACGCACAAATTGCACTTTTCATTAGTGAAAAATATAAAAGTTATATATTTCTATTGACAAACAAGTCGCATAGTTTTAGAATTAAATATGTAATATGTAAGTCGCATATGATTATATGTTATCTGCGGCAGAAAGATAAGGTAGACTATTCAATGAAAGATAAAATAAAAAAGCTATGGAATGGTGTGAAGAAGTTTTCCTGTGAAAACGTGTTGCTGCTCGTGTTCCTGTTTTCTTCAATAGTGAACTCGTTTGTTCTTCGTGCCTATACAGTGAAGAATTACTTCTCGGTACAGCCTGTACTCGCAGAGCTTGGTATGTGCGTTATGTTTAGCATACTCGGCTTTGCTATAAAACCTAAAAGACGTGTCATATATTATTCAATAATATCAGTGCTGTTTGCATTCATGTGCGGAGCAAACTCGGTGTATTATACAAACTACCGCTCGTTTATCTCGTTCTCACTTCTCGCAACAGCTTCTCAGCTCGGCGGCGTAGCAAATGCTGTAACAGGCTATATTATGGAGCCTAAGGATATAGTTTTTATCTGGGCACCGATTTTTGTTATTGCAACACATTTTATAATCAAGAAGAAAGCACCTAAGCATTACGAAAACACAGAAGCTTCCCAGAAGGGCAAGAAAATGCCCCTCAAGGCATTCATATGTGGCTTGTGTATGCTCGGAGTCTTTGCACTGACCCTTACAGGTACAGACTGGTCAAGACTCAGAAAGCAGTGGAACAGAGAATATGTTCTCGGTAAGTTTGGTATGACAATTTACCAGCTCAGTGATATTGTTTCATCAGTTGCCGCAAAGTTCAATACAATCTGGGGCTTTGAAGAAAGCCAGCAGACGTTTACCGACTTCTATGACGAGGAAGACTCCAATAATACGGGCAAGAACGCATACACAGATATCTTCGAGGGTAAGAATATCATCGCTATCCACGCCGAAAGTATCCAGAACTTCACGCTCGGTACATATATAAACGGCAAGGAGCTTACACCTAACCTCAATAAGCTTGTGGATGAAGGAATCTATTTCTCTAACTTCTATGCCCAGGAAAGCGTAGGAACAAGCTCTGACTCAGAGTTCACATTCAGCACCTCGCTTCTTCCTGCAACAAGCGGTACAGTAGCAATCAATTACTGGGACAGAAACTATATGAGTATCCAGAAGCTTCTCAAGGAAAAGGGCTACTATACCTTCAGTATGCACGGAAACAACGGCTCTTACTGGAACAGACTCAACCTCCACGCATCTCTCGGCTACGACAGACTGTACCATTCATCTGAGGACTTCAATATTGATGAATCAATCGGACTCGGACTTTCTGATAAGTCCTTCTTCAGACAGGCTATCTCCAAGATACAGGGTATAGATATGGAGAATGAGAACTTCTACGGCGTTATGATTATGCTTACAAATCATACTCCGTTTACCGATATCGAAAATTACAGTGACTATACTGTCGATTTCAAGTATAAGAAGTATAACCTTGAAACACGTTCGTATGAAGAAGTCTCAGCAGACTTCCTCGAAGGAACCTCAATGGGCAGCTACCTCAAGTCAGTGCACTACGCAGACGAAGCAATCGGACAGTTTATTAATGACCTCGATAGTGCAGGCCTGCTCGATGATACAGTAATTGTCATCTATGGCGACCATGACGCAAAAATCAAGGAAGAAGAGTACGAGTATTACTATAACTACAATCCGTTCGAGGACGAAATGCTCGACGAGGATGACGACGGATATATCGCAGTTGACGAGTTTACCTATAATATAAACCGCTCTGTTCCGTTTATCATCTGGAGCAAGGATATGCCTGTAAAGCCTGTAGAGGTAACCAAGGTAATGGGTATGTATGACTGCCTGCCGACACTCGGAAATATGTTCGGCTTTGAAAGTGAGTACGCTCTGGGAACTGATATATTCAGCCTCGGAAGGAATGAGGAGAATGTAGTTGTATTCCCTAACGCAAGCTTTATTACTGATACAATCTACTACGATAGCCAGACAGGTGACTACTTTGACCTTACGGGATATAAGAATGTAGCTCTCAATGCTTCCTGTAATCAGATTTATAAGGGATATATCAGCCCGGTTTACAGAGAAGAAAGAGATTCAGTGTTTAAAACAGAGCCAAGCGAGTATAGTGAAGATAATATCTCAGACCGTATAAATAATGGGGTAGTGGACCAGGATTATATCGACTACTATACCGAATACGCAGAAAAACGTATCGAGGTTTCAAATGCGATTATCTTCCATAACCTTATAGAAGAACAGCAGAATGAGCAGGCTGAAGAAAATGCCAGCTAAATTTAAAAGGGAGTGCAAACGCACTCCCTTTTTGTGTTACAAAGAAAAAATAAAAGCGCCGCACAACTGCGACGCTGTCCTTTCGGATATTAACAAGAAGCTTAAGAAATTAAGCTCTTTCAACCTTGCCGGAACGCAGGCATCTGGAGCATGCGTAAACGTGACAAGGAGTGCCGTTAACAACAGCCTTTACTCTCTTAACGTTTGGCTTCCAAGTTCTGTTTGTTCTTCTGTGTGAGTGAGAAACCTTAATTCCGAAAGTTACACCCTTTCCGCAAATATCGCACTTTGCCATCAGGTTGCACCTCCTTTACAATAATCAAAATATGCAACATTAGTATTCTAACAGAATTCAAAAGAAAAAGCAAGTGTTTTTTTGATTTTTTTTTAATTTGACTGCATTTTTTTAAAACTTTATGCGTTGTTACAAAAAAATGACGAGAATGACCTTGTAATTTTACTTAAAATATAGTATAATACATAATGTATTGGTGTGATTATATGCCAATTTAAAATGTTATCACTCCCCGAAAGGACTAAAATGTTTTGGAAGCACAGACTATTATCGAATACGGCGCCAGATTGCTGATTATTTTTATGATACTGCCTATACATGAGTTTGCCCATGCGTATTGTGCCTATAAGCTCGGTGACAATACCGCATTGTATAAGGGGAGACTCACAATGAACCCGCTTGCACATATTGATTTGCTGGGTGCGTTCTGCCTCTTGTTTACAGGCTTCGGTTGGGCAAAGCCTGTCCCTGTAAACCCGCTTAAGTTTAAAAAGTACAGACGTGATATGGCCCTTACCTCACTCGCAGGTCCGCTCTCAAATGTCATCGTCGCTTTTCTGGCAACAATAGGTCTTAGATTCGCTATCGCTCTTAATAATGATAAATATATGCTGGAAGACGGCATCATATATTATATGACCGGCACAAACGACGAGCCTATATACTACCTGATTCTTCTTCTCTATTTCTTTATAAGCGTAAATATAGGTCTTGCAATATTCAATATGATTCCTATACCGCCGCTTGACGGCTCTAAGATACTCAGCTACTTTACATCTGCAAAGTATGAAAAGTTCCTCTACGAAAATCAGATGATGATAAGAATCGTGTTTATCGTAGCTGTTGCTTCAGGAATACTGTCAAAGCCACTCGGATTTCTGGGTGGAAAGGTCTTTGATTTCTTTATCCTTATTACAAACTGGATAGAAAAGCTGGTGTAAGGAATGGAAAGAGAAAGCCTTACATTTAAGCTCTCCTGCTTTGAAGGACCCATGGATTTGCTTTTGTTCCTTATATCTAAGCATAAGCTTAATATCAACGATATACAGATTACCGATCTGCTCGAGCAGTATCTTCTCTACATCGAGGACCTCTCGGAAACTGATTTTGAAACAGCAGGGGAGTTCCTCGAAATGGCAGCAAAGCTGATTTATATCAAAACGGTCAGCTTGCTTCCAAAGCCCGAGGAAGCACAGGAGCTCAAAAAAGAACTGGAAGGAAAGCTCATTGAGTATTCACTCTGTAAGCTCTGTGCTCAAAGACTCTCAGGAAGCTTTATCGGTAACGATAGCTTTGTACGAGAGCAGATGAAAATTGAGGTCGATAAGACCTATAACGTAATCCATACCCCCGATGTGCTCCTTAAGGCATATCTGGCTGTTTCAACAAGGGCTAAACGTGCCCAGCCTCTTAAGGCATCACTGTTTGAGCCGATAGTTTCACATAGGATTGTTTCTGTTACCTCGAAGATTATCTTTATTCTGAAGAATCTCTATACAAAGGGTACCTGCCCTATGGACAAGCTCTATGACGGCGTAAGTGATAAAAGTGAGCGTGTAGCAACCTTCCTCGCTGTGCTTGAGCTTACAAAGTCGGGCAGAATAAGAATAAGCGACGATAACAGCGAGCTGTATTTTGTCGGAAAGCGCCGTGCGGAAAGACATGTCCTGCATGAGCAGATACAGGAGGAACAACCATCGGACGACGATGAGAGTATAGCCTCGGAGGATGACAGTGATGTTGAGACGCAGGAGTCTGAATATAAAGGCTCTGCACAGCTTAAGGTGAACCTGTGGAATAATCCGGGCGCAATCAGACACTACCGTATCGCAACTGGTGCTCTGAGAAAAACAAATCTTTGGGGATATGTAAAGAAAGGCAATAATAATTTATGCAGATAGAAGAACTTCTGACAGTAACCGAAGCAGTGCTTTTTGCAAGCGGTGAACCAATCGAAGCGCAAAAGCTTGCTCAGGTGCTTGATACCGAGCTTGAAACCGTGCATAAGCTTGTAATTATGCTCAATGATAAGCTTGATGAAAGACAAAGTCCGCTGACTGTACTTACTCTCGACGATTCGTACCAGCTCAGCGTTAAAACAAAGTATAGCGAGTATGTAAAAAAGGCGCTCGAAACAAAGCGTAATACAGTGCTCTCTCCCGCAGCAATGGAGGTTCTCACAATTGTTGCGTATAACCAGCCTGTAACCAAAAGCTTTGTCGAAAGCGTAAGAGGTGTCGATAGCTCGTCTACCGTCAATTCGCTCGTCGAAAAGGAGCTTCTCGCAGAAGCCGGCAGACTCGACTTGCCGGGAAGACCTATCGCCTATAAAACAACACCGAACTTTTTAAGATGCTTCGGACTCTCGTCAATAAGCGAGCTGCCCGCAATTCCAAGGAATGCGGAACAGATTAATATCGATGAGGTAATTGAAAACGCAGAAAATTAAAGCGAACAGTAAATCCGGTATATAACCTTGGCTGAAAGGAGATGATAACGATAATTGTACTGTATATTTTACTTGGAATAATTGCTCTTATCGTTATCCTTCTGCACTTTTCAGTAAGGGTTACGCTCGAGGCGAAAACAGGCGAAAAGCCTAAAATCGAGCTTAAGTATCTCTTTTTCACAATCTACCCGAGAAAACCGAAAAAGAAAAAGAAGGACGAAGACAGCGATAAACCGCCTGAGGAATATAAATCCGAGTTTACCGATGAGGATATCGAAAAGCTTTTAGAACAAGCTGAAACAATCGACATCGGTGAGGAAGAAACAAAGCCTTCAAAGCATGTCTTTGAAGAGAAGGAAGAAAAACCGCCTGAAGCAGAAACAGAAGCTGCAAAGGAAACGGAGCAGGCTTCGCCGCAGGATAACATAAAGGCTTCGGAAATCTCTGACACTCCGCCTGCCGAGGACAACGCAGAGCCTGCCGAAGAGGAGAAAAAGGAAGGCGCAATCGCAAAGGTAAAACGCTATTTCAATATGGTAAAGCCGTATATCCCGATGGCGTGGAAGTACTTTAAGAAGATTTTAAAAACTATCCGTATAACAAAGCTCGATATCGAGCTCACAAGCGGTAAGGAAGATGCCTATGAGGCCGCAATGATGTACGGAAAGCTAAACGCCGCCCTGTATAATGTAATAGCCTTGCTCAGTAGAATATTTACTGTAAGAGTGCTGAAGAATACAAAGGTCAATTGCGTGTTTGATGAGAAAAAGTTTGAGTATGATGTGTCAACGGTTGTGCTTGTAAGACCTAGTACACTTATCGCAATTGTATTTTGTGTAGGAGTTAATTTCCTCCGAATCTTTATCCGTGAAAAATTCAGAGCATGGAGAAAGAGAAGAAAAGAGGAAAAGGAAAATAAATTAAAGCAAAAAAATAATGAAACGGAGCTGTTGAACAATGAGTGCTAACAATCTTGAAAACTTAGTAAAAACCGCAATGGAGAAAATTCGTGAAATGGTTGACTGCCAGACAATTATCGGCAACCCAATTACAGTGAACGAAACAACAACTATTATCCCTGTATCAAAGGTGTCCTGTGGCTTTGCTTCAGGCGGCTCTGACCTGCCTACATCCAGCTCAAAGGATTGCTTCGGCGGCGGCTCAGGTGCAGGTATCACAATCTCTCCTATCGCATTTATCGCTGTAACAAACGAAGAAGTAAAGCTTCTCCAGCTTTCTATGAACGCTCCTAAGGAGAATGCCGCAATTGCTATGCTTCCTGAAATCATTGATAAGGTAACCGCTTATCTCAATAAGAAAAAGGAAGAAAAGACTGAAGAATAATCCTTGAATTTTTCTGCGATAAACTGCACAGAATATTGCCGTAAGCTAATATACTGTGAGGTTATCTATGAAAAGAATAATTAACTTGCTTGTATGCTGCTGCCTTATCATTGGTGTAATTCCGATGACTAAGGCAGAGGCTTTTTCAGAAAGCGATATCTCAGCCCGTTCGGCAATTCTTATAGAAGCTGATACGGGTAAGATTATCTTTGAAAAGAATGCATATGAAAAGCTCCCTATGGCAAGCACAACAAAGATTATGTCAACGCTTTTGTCTATCGAAAGCGGAAACCTCGATGAGTACTTTACTGTCGATAGCAATGCTATAAAGGTCGAGGGCTCATCTATGGGACTCGTCGAAGGTGATATAGTTACCAAAAGAGCGCTTTGCTATGGAATGCTTCTGCCAAGCGGTAATGATGCCGCTAATGCAACTGCCGTAAAGGTAGCAGGCAGTGTCGAAGGCTTCGTAGCTATGATGAATGAAAAGGCGGAGAAGCTGGGACTTTACGATACCCACTTCGTAACACCGTCAGGACTTGACGACGATACCGACGAGCACTATTCAACTGCCTATGATATGGCTATGCTGACAAGGGAAGCTATGCGCAACGAAACGTTTGCTCAGATGTGCTCAGAAAAATCTGTCTGTATAGAGTACGGAAATCCACCGTATAGAAGATGGCTCAGTAATACAAATAAGCTCCTCGGCACCTGCGAGGGCGTGAACGGCGTCAAAACAGGGTTTACGGACAAGGCCGGAAGATGCCTCGTTTCCTCGTGCGAGCGTGACGGAGTGAAGCTTATCTGCGTGACTCTTAACGCACCGAACGACTGGCAGGACCATAACAGGCTCTATAACTATGGCTGTTCGCTCCTGTGCAACGTCGAGCTGCAGTGTGATTACTACGGCTTCAGCGTCGATGTCGTCGGTGGAGAAAAGCAGGGGATAATATGCTCTGTGAAGGGAAAGCCAACCGCCACAATATTGAATACGCAGGTCGATAATATCACAAGCGAAGTGTTTTTGCCAAGGTTTCTGTATGCACCCGTAGTGCAAGGCGAAAAAGTAGGCGAAATACGTTTCTATTGTGAGAATGAGCAGGTCGCCGCTGTCGATATTTTGGCAAACGAAAATGTGCTCGCAACACAGCCGATTGAAAAATCGTTCTGGGATAAAATCAAGGATAAATTCATTTTTGAGTAAAATGCCGTCTGCCTCGTATAAGCGAGGCAGAGGTAATATAAATACACCGCAGGGATGCGGGAAAGGACATGATGTTATGGAAAAGATAAGAATTCAGAAAATTATTGCCGATGCAGGCTACTGCTCAAGAAGAAAAGCCGAAGAGCATATTTCTCAGAAGAAGGTCAAGGTAAACGGCAGACCGTGTAGTCTCGGCGATAAGGCAGACCCAAGAAACGACCTTATCAGTATAGACGGCGAAAATCTCTATATCGAAAGAAAAAAAGAGCTCGTCTATCTGATGCTCCATAAGCCGAGAGGCTACATAACTACTGCAAAGGACGAAATGGACAGAAAGTGTGTTACCGACCTCGTAGAAGATATCGGTATAAGAGTCTATCCCGTAGGAAGACTCGATAAGCAGTCCGAGGGCCTTCTGCTCCTCACCAATGACGGAAGGTTTGCAAATGAAATTATGCACCCGTCACACCACGTTACAAAAACCTATAGAGTTACTGTACGCTCAATGCTTACAGATGAAACTGTTGTTCAGCTTTCTGAAGGAGTTGAAATCGACGGCAGAAGAACTCTCCCTTGTACAATAACTGTCCTTACAAATGAACCTGACAGAGCGGTAATGCTTATGGTTATAAGAGAGGGCAGAAACAGACAAATCAGAAAAATGTGCGAGGCAGTAGGACTTGAGGTAGCAAGGCTCAAAAGAACTGCTATCGGTCCTGTCAAGCTCGGTATGCTCCAGCCGGGAGAATACAGAGAGCTTTCCCCTGAAGAACTCAGAGCACTCAGAGCCGCACTTGCAAAATCAGGCCCGTCTGATAACGGTGCACCAAAAAAGACAAAAGGCAGGAGAAGATAAGTGTTACAGATTTTACAGACAAGAAATATCGAGGCTTACAGCGAAATAATCGCAAAGCTCGGACTTGAGGATAGTATGCCATCAGTTGTAGAAGCAACCGACAACGACACAGTTATCGGAATCGGCGTCTACCATATGGACTTTGAAGCAGGTGCAGTAGTAATTGACTATTGCGAGTGGGGAGAGGATATAATGCTCCTCGACGGTATAATCAGAAGCATACTGTTCCTCGTGATGCTAAGAGGAATTGATAAGGCAATGTTCAATGAGTCGCTTAAGGATAATGCAATTAAGCTCGGCTTTGTCAAGGATGATAGCCTGACGCTCGAAAGTATCAGCAGTGTGCTCGATGGCTGTAAGCATTGTAAAACGCAAATTAAATAATGACGGCGAGAGGGTGTAAAGACTCTCTCGTTTTTGTTTTGTGATGTTTTGTTCAGATGTGTGCAAAAGCAAAGGGAAAATTGTGCAAAACGACAAAGTGATAATAAATGAATATTTTTACTTGCAGAATAGAGCGAAAAATAGTATAATAGTATTTGTATAGTTGCGATTAGGCGAGGCGTATTTAAAACGTTTTCGCTTGGTCGATTTCAGTGTGAATGGAGGATAAATTATGTCTGATACAGCAAGACAGAGACTGACATATTTATTTGATAACGGAGAGTTCACAGAGCTTGGCTCACTCGCAAAGTCCGGCAACGAACTCAGCGGTGTTATCACAGCATACGGATATGTCGAAGGAAATCCTGTTTATGCTTTTTCTCAGGATGTGAGCGTTATGAGCGGTGCTCTTAACAAGACTCACGCAGCAAAAATCGCAAGAGTTTACGACCTCGCTTCCAGAACAGGTGTCCCTGTAGTTGGAATCTATGATTCCTGCGGTGCCGACCTCAATGACGGCTTCGGTGCTATGGATGCTTACGGAGAGCTCCTTATGTGGGCTTCAAACCTTTCCGGTGTTGTTCCTCAGATTTCTGTAATTTGTGGTGTATGCGCAGGCTGTAGTGCTATGATGGCAGCAAGTGCTGACTTCGTTGTAGCATCAAGCGATGCAGAGATTTTTGTAACACCTAACGCTAAGGTTTCTAACCTTGCAGAAAATGCCGCAAAGAACGGCGTAGTATCTGCAATGGCTGATAACGACGAGGATGCAGTAAAGCTTGCTAAGGAAATCCTCACAAAGCTCCCACAGAACAACCTTTCACCGGTACCTATGTACGAGTATGAGCAGTCTGCTGAAAGCTTCGGTAAGAACGCTTCAGAACAGGCAAAGGCTGTCTGCGATGCAGGAAGCATTACTGAGCTTTTTGCTAAGTACGGAAACTCAGCTTATACAGCTCTCGGTACAATCGGCGGCTCAACAGTTGGTATCTGCGGTACAGACGTTAAGGATGCTAAGCTTTCATCTGACGATTGCTCCAAGCTTGCAAGATTTGTAAGAGTCTGCGACGCTTTTGCTATCCCTGTAATCACTCTCGTAAATACCGAAGGCTTTGATACAACAGACGATACAGAAATCAGCGGCGCAGTAAAGAATATGGCTAAGCTTGCTCACGCCTATGCTGAAGCTACTACAGTAAAACTTGCCGTTGTTACAGGTAAGGCTTACGGTGCAGCTTATATCGCACTCGCAGGTAAGAATGCTAATGCAGATATGACATTTGCTCTCCCTGATGCAGTTATCTCTCCTGTCGCACCGCTTACAGCAGTTGAGTTCTTGAATCACGATGCACTCAAGGGTGCAGATAATACAGAGGCTAAGAGACTTGCCCTCGCTACCGAATACAGCGTTTCTGTAGCAAGTGCAAAGAGCGCAGCACAGTATGGCAGCATCGAAGCAGTTGTAGAACCTGCTGACCTCAGAAATACTCTTATCGGTGCACTCGATATTATGGCAGGTAAGCGTATCTCAAGACTTCCTAAGAAGCACAGCAACATTCCTATGTAATTTTGTCTATTGGAGGAATTTATAATGAAAAGATATAATATCACAGTTAATGGCAAGGCTTACGACGTAGCAGTTGAAGAAATCAGCGCAGACGCTCCTGTTCAGGCAGCAGCACCTGTTGCAGCTCCTGTAGCAGCTCCGGCTCCTGCAGCAGCACCTGCTCCTGCACCTGTTGCAGAAGGCACAAAGATTACAGCTCCAATGCCTGGTATGATTCTCGACGTAAAGGTAGCAGTAGGCGATACAGTTAAGTCCGGTCAGGCACTTTTCGTACTCGAAGCTATGAAGATGGAAAACGACGTTAACTCTACCTGCGACGGAAAGGTTCTCAGCATCAATACAACAAAGGGAACATCTGTTGAAACAGGTACAGTTCTCGCAGTAATCGGCTAAGAATAATTCACTTGAAAGGACTAAACAAATGGCTAAGCTTAAAATAACCGAAACCGTCCTTCGTGACGCTCATCAGTCGCTTATCGCAACAAGAATGCCAATGAGCGATATGCTTCCAATCCTTTCTCAGATGGACAAGATTGGTTTCCATTCTGCTGAGGTATGGGGCGGAGCAACATTTGACTCATGTATCAGATTCCTTAACGAAGACCCATGGGAAAGACTTCGTACAATCAGAAAGGAAATGCCTAATACAAAGCTCCAGATGCTCTTCAGAGGTCAGAATATGCTCGGCTACCGCCACTATGCTGACGACCTCGTAGAGTACTTCGTTCAGAAGTCTATTGCAAACGGTATCGATATTATCAGAATTTTCGATGCCCTCAACGATATCAGAAACCTCGAAACAGCTATCAAGGCTGCTAAGAAGGAAAACGGACACGCTCAGGTTGCTATTTCTTATACAACCGGCGAAGTGTTCACACACGACTACTATGTTGATTATGCTAAGCGTATCGAAAGCGCAGGTGCTGATTCTATCTGTATCAAGGATATGGCTGCCCTCCTTACACCTTATGAAACAGGTGCACTCGTTAAGGACCTCAAGGCTGCTGTTAATATCCCAATCCAGCTCCATACTCACGCTACTTCAGGTCTCGCATCAATGTGTATCGTAAAGGCTGTTGAAGCAGGTGTCGATGTTGTAGATACTGCAATGTCACCGCTCGCTCTCGGTACTTCACATGCACCAACTGAGTCTATCGTAGCTACATTCCAGGGTACTGAGTACGATACAGGTATCGACCTCGTTGCACTCAGCGAGCTCAGAAATTACTTCATGGGACTTCGTAAGAAGTACATCGAAGCCGGTCTGCTTGACCCTTCAATGCTCGCAACAGATACAAATGCACTTCTCTACCAGGTTCCCGGCGGAATGCTTTCAAACCTCCTCTCACAGCTTAAGCAGGCAGGTAAGGAAGACCAGCTCGACGCTGTTCTCCAGGAGGTTCCAAGAGTTCGTAAGGACTCAGGCTACCCACCGCTCGTAACTCCTACTTCCCAGATTGTTGGTACACAGGCTGTGTTCAACGTAATTATGGGCGAGAGATATAAGACGGTTACTAAGGAATTCAAGGGTATGGTTAAGGGCGAATACGGTAAGACACCTGTTGAAATCAGCGATGAATTCAAGAAGCAGATTCTCGGCGACGAGGAAGCTATTACTTGCCGTCCTGCAGACCTCCTCCAGCCTGAATTCGAAAAGATGAAGGAAGAGTGCTCCGAATGGTGCCAGCAGGAAGAGGATATCCTCACATATGCTATGTTCCCGAAGGTTGCTCCTAAGTTCTTCGAACAGAGAAGAAATGAGAGATTCGGAATCGATAGCCACGCTGATACCGAGAAAAAGGTAATGCCTCTCTAATAAAAATCAATCCTCTGAGGAGATTTCCCTCGGAGGATTTTTGTTTTGGTATAAAGAAGCTCTCCTCAAGTCAAGGAGAGCTTTATAATTATTTTTTCTGATTTGCCGCAATAGCTCTGAACAGCTTTTCTAAATTCTCATCGTCAGTTGTGCGGCTTCCGATGTGTGTCGGTTGTTCGTTGTATAAACCGTGGAAATCAGAACCGCCGGTAACAATAAGGTCGTATCTCTGTGCTATGTCAAGAAGCTTTTGTGTCTTTTCTTTACTGTCTGCAGTGTAGTGATATGCCTCAATGCCATCAATCTTGCCTGCCTCACAAAGCTCTTCAAGAAGGTCAACGCTGTCAAACATATATGGATGAGCCATTACCGCAATTCCTCTCGCAGAGTGAATAAGGTCAAGAACGAAGTTGACATCAGGATATTCTCTTGTTACAAGACAGGTTCCCGTCTCTCTGTTGAAAAGCTTGTGGTCAAGCTCACCATAGAAGGATGTAGCATAGCCGTAGTTTACAAGCGCCCTCATAATGTGCTGCTTGTAAATACTCTTGCAGCTCTTTGTGTACTTGAGTACTGCCTCAGGTGTAATAGGATAAAGCTCCATAACCTTGGCAATCATATCATTAGAGCAAGACTTTCTGATTTCACAGGACTTAAGGCAAAGTCCTTCAAGTCTGTCCGGCTTCTGAGGTGCGTAGCAAAGAATGTGAACCTTGCAGTTCCTCTTCTTGTCCCACGCTGAAAGCTCAACCGCAGGAATAATAGTAACCCCGTACCTTTCACCAAGAATCTGAGCCCTCTGTGAAGAGGAAAGTGTGTCGTGGTCTGTTATCGCAAGAACATCAAGTCCTACTCTCTTTGCTTGTACAATTGTTTCTTCTATTCCGAGTGAGCCATCGGAAAGTGTTGTATGACAATGTAAATCACCAATCATTGCTATACCTCCATTCCATTATATAAACGCTTGTGCGTTGTTAGCAAAATCCTTGTCAACTATTATAACACATTTGAATAAAAAACACAAGCATTTTGATGAATTTTAATGCAAAACGTCAAAACTTTGCAAAAAACTTCTCGCAGAACCATGGGTCACCTGTTGTGAAGGTCCTCTTGTCCAGATAAGAAAGAATGTCTGCGTCGGTCGAAAAATCGAAGGTCAGCTTGTAAGCGCAAAGTGCCTGCGTCTTGACGTTGTAGCTTCGGTTAACAGCGTTGTTGCCGTATTTTCCGTCGCCAAGAAGCGAACAGCCAATGTGCGCCATGTGAGCTCTTATCTGATGTGTGCGGCCTGTTATCAGGTCTATTTCAACAAGTGCTAAAGCCCCCCTCACGTCAAGAACCTTGTACTTTGTAACAATAGTCTTGCTGCCTTGTACCTTCGTGTCAAAAATCCTTACAGTCTTTGTCTGCTCATTCTTAATGTGATATGCAGTAAGAGTAGCTTCCTTTGGAGAAGGAACAGAAGTTGTTACACATAAATACCTCTTTGAAAGCTCCCTGTCCTTGATTTTCTGATTCAGGATACGAAGGCTCTGTGCGTTTTTGGCACAGATAACAATTCCCGAAGTGTTTCTGTCAAGCCTGTTGCAAAGTGCAGGTGCAAAAGAGTTTTCTTCATCCGGGTTATATTCGCCCTTGTCGTACAGATAGTGCAAAATCCTGTTTATGAGTGTGTCAGGCGTATCACTCTCATCCTCGTGAACAACAAGTCCGCACTTTTTGTCGGCAAGAAGAATGTTTTCGTCCTCATAAATTATATCAAGTGTCTTTGGTGCATGCATAAAGCGATGCTCTCCCTTTTTCTCCTCAAAGAACTCGTCGTTTATGTAAAGCTCCAGAATGTCGCCCTCTTCAAGTCTTGTAGAAATCTCGCAACGCTTCCTGTTGAGCTTGATTCTTTTGAGCCTTATGTATTTGTACATCAGGTTCTTTGGAAGCAGTGTAACAGCCTTTTCAAGAAACTTGTCAACACGCTGACCTGCATCGTTTTTGCCTATAGTAAAGCTTTTCATATTAAACTCCTTAGCCTATATTTATACTATGTCATAAGTATAACACAAATGCACAGAAATTGCACCCCCTTTTATTAAAGAACCTTTACATTTATATCATTTTGTGATATACTCAAAGTGAATAAATTTATAGAGGTGGCATTATGAGCGGTATCCATAACGGTCATAGAGAAAGAATGCGTGAGAAATTTCTGAAGAACGGAATAGATGTGTTTGAGGAGCACGAGGTTCTCGAAATGCTCTTGTATTATGCTGTCCCAAGAGTTAATACAAATGAGCTTGCACATGAGCTGCTCAGGAAGTTCAAAAGCATCTCAGGTGTATTTAACGCTCCGATTGACCTGCTTACTGAGTTTAAAGGTCTTTCACGTACAGGTGCAACACTTTTGAAGCTTGTCCCAAGTATGCTGAGATTCTATCCTAAGGATTTGAAGTATGAAAACTTTGAATCAATAAAGGATTTCAAAGACTTTTTAGGACAAAGCTTCCGCGGTGAAACAAAGGAATGCTTTAAGGTTTGCTACCTGACCAACAACCTGCGTTTGCTGACTTTGGAAACGCTCGCAGTAGGAAATGTGGACACTGTCCGACCCGACGTATCACGTATAGTTGAAATAGCACTTAAGTATGAATCAAAAGCAATCGTTATATCTCATAATCATCCGACAGCAATATCTCTGCCAAGTAATGAGGATATAGCTGTAACCCGTGAGCTTCAGAGAGCACTCGATATGTTCGGAATTAGAATTCTTGACCATATTATCGTGTCAGGATACGGCGACGTTACATCTATGACGCAGTGCGGATATATGAGTATTTTGTAATATATAAAGAGGATAACCTGTGAAAAGATTAAAAGATAAATTTGAGCTTGTGTCAGATTATAAGCTGGCGGGAGACCAGGAGCAAGCTGTTGATAAGCTTGTCGAAGGTATTAATAAAGGTCTTAAGGAGCAAACACTTCTCGGTGTTACCGGCTCAGGAAAGACATTTACAATGGCGAATGTTATTGCCCGTGTAAACCGTCCGACGCTTGTACTTGCACATAACAAAATTCTTGCAGCACAGCTTTGCTCTGAGTTCAAGGAGTTTTTCCCCGACAACTGCGTCGAATACTTTGTTTCCTATTATGATTATTATCAGCCGGAAGCATATATTCCGAGCAAGGATGTCTATATCGAAAAGGATAGCTCTATAAACGACGAGATTGATAAGCTAAGACACTCAGCAACAACAGCTATTGCCGAAAGACGTGACGTAATTATCGTTGCGTCTGTTTCGTGTATATACTCACTTGGCGACCCTGAAGAGTATAAGAGCATGGTTGTCTCAATAAGACAGGGTATGCAGAAGGAGCGTGACGAGCTCATTGCCCAGCTCGCAGGAATACAGTACGAAAGAAACGATATCGCCTTTGAAAGAAATAAGTTCAGAGTAAGGGGCGACGTCGTCGAGATATATCCCGCAAATGCAACCGAGGAAGCTATCAGAGTAGAGTTCTTCGGCGACGAAATAGACAGAATCTGCGAGATAAATGTAGTGACAGGTGAGGTCTTGGCAAAGCTCTCGCATGTCGCAATTTTCCCTGCAAGCCACTATATCGTCGGCAGGGATAAAATGCGTGAAGCAATCGAGGATATCAGACAGGAGCTTGACGAAAGAGTCAGCTACTTTGAAGAACGTGATATGCTTATCGAGGCACAGCGTATTAAACAAAGAACAAATTATGATATGGAAATGCTCGAAGAGGTAGGCTTCTGCAGCGGTATCGAAAACTATTCAAGAGTCCTCGCAAGAAGACCTGCTGGCTCTCAGCCATATACACTTCTTGACCATCTTCCGAAAGATTTTCTCCTGCTTGTCGATGAATCGCATGTAAGTATTCCGCAGGTAAGAGCAATGTATGCAGGCGACAGAGCAAGAAAAACAACGCTTGTCGATTACGGCTTCAGACTGCCGTCTGCCTTCGATAACAGACCGTTGAAGTTTGATGAGTTCTATGAGCATATTTCTCAGGTTATATACACATCAGCAACTCCCGGCCCGTTTGAAAAGGAACACTCCGAGCAGACCGTTGAGCAAATCATCAGACCGACAGGACTGCTTGACCCTGTAATCGAAGTAAAGCCTACAACAGGTCAGATTGAAGACCTGCTGTCACAAATTAATATCCGTATCGAAAAGGAACAAAGAGTTCTCGTCACAACGCTTACAAAGAAAATGGCAGAGGATTTGACAGAGTACCTCAAGGGCTATGGTGTAAAGGTAAGATATATGCACCACGATATAGATACAATCGAGCGTATGGAAATCATAAGAGACCTGCGACTCGGTGAGTTTGACGTGCTCGTGGGAATCAATCTTCTGAGAGAAGGTCTCGACCTTCCCGAAGTGTCGCTTGTCGCTATCCTGGATGCCGATAAGGAAGGTTTCCTGCGTTCTGAAAGCTCGCTTATTCAAACAATAGGCAGAGCCGCAAGAAATGCAGAGGGTACAGTAATTATGTATGCTGACGAGGTTACAGGCTCTATGGAGCGTGCTATATCCGAAACAGAACGCCGCCGTGAGATTCAGATGAAATTCAACGAGGAACACGGTATCGTTCCTAAAACTATAAAGAAGGACATCAGAGATGTCATAGAAATCTCCTCTAAGGAAGAGGTAGAGTATTCAGCAAGACAAAAGAGTAAGCTATCAAAGAGGGAAACACTCGCCCTCATCGACAAGCTTACAAAACAAATGAAGGAAGCCGCAAAAATGCTCGAGTTCGAGCATGCCGCTTTTCTGCGTGATAAGATTGCACAGCTTCGTGGTGAAGCAGAAAAGTAAGTTTTGCAGCTTAACGAAAGGTAAACTTTTATGCAAAGTAAAGAAATTGTTATTAAGGGTGCAAGAGAGCATAACCTCAAGAATATCAGTATAACACTGCCAAGAGACAAGCTCATCGTTATGACGGGTCTCTCAGGCTCGGGAAAATCCTCGCTTGCATTCGATACTATCTATGCAGACGGTCAAAGAAGATATGTCGAAAGCCTGTCATCATATGCAAGAATGTTTTTAGGACAGATGGACAAGCCGGATGTCGATACAATCGAAGGACTATCTCCTGCTATCTCAATCGACCAGAAAACAACCTCTAAAAACCCACGCTCAACAGTCGGTACAGTAACAGAAATTTACGACTATCTCAGACTTCTCTACGCAAGAATAGGCGTGCCGCATTGCCCTGTCTGCGGAAGGGAAATAAGACAGCAGTCAGTAGACCAGATTGTCGATAAAATCTTAGAGCTTCCTGAAGGTACAAAGCTCCAGCTTTTAGCTCCGATTGCCAGAGGTAAGAAGGGTGAGTATCAGAAGGAGCTTGATAATGCAAGACGTTCAGGCTATGTCAGAGTGAGAATCGACGGTATAACCTATGACCTCTCTGAGAAGATTAAGTCTGAAAAGAATAAGAAGCATAACATTGATATAATCGTAGACAGAATTATTATCAAGGAAGGCATAAGGTCAAGAATTACAGACAGTATTGAAGTGATTTCAGCACTCACAGGCGGACTTATCGGAGTCGATGTCATAGACGGAGAGGAAATGCTCTTTTCACAAAGCTATGCCTGCCCCGAGCATAACATCTCTATCGAGGAGCTGAATCCGAGAATGTTCTCCTTCAACAGCCCGTTCGGTGCTTGTAAGAAGTGTTCAGGACTCGGCGTGTTCAAAAAGCTTGACCCCGACCTCATCATCCCTAATAAGAACCTGTCTATAATGCAAGGCGCTATCAAAGCAAGCGGCTGGAACAGCCTCGACGATAGCTCTATAGCGATGATGTATTTCAGAGGCATCTCAAAGAAGTATAAAATCGACCTCAATACTCCCGTGAAGGACCTGCCACAAGAGGCAATAGATATTTTTCTCTACGGAACAATGGGTCAGAAGCTCGACCTTGAAAGAAAAACAGAGTTCGGCTCAAGTAAGTATACAGCAGAGTTTGAGGGCGTTGTGACAAACCTCGAAAGACGTTATAACGAAACCACAAGCGAGTGGTCAAGAGCAGATATCGAAAGCTGTATGTCTGAGGAAAACTGCCCCGACTGTAAGGGACAAAGACTCAGTCCGGAAACACTCTCTGTAACAGTCGGAGATAAAAACATCGCACAGCTTTGTGACCTGTCTGTTTCCGATGCGCTGAAATTCTTTGAAAACTTAAAGCTCACCGAAAAGGAAATGCTCATAGGTGAAAGAATTATCAAGGAAATAAATGCAAGACTGGGATTTCTGCAGAGCGTCGGTCTTGAGTATCTCACACTCTCAAGGTCAGCAGGTACTCTGTCAGGCGGCGAAAGTCAGAGAATCAGACTTGCGACACAAATTGGCTCATCGCTCGTAGGCGTCCTCTATATCCTTGACGAGCCGTCAATAGGTCTCCACCAGAGAGATAACGATAAGCTCATCGCTACACTCCGCCACCTTCGTGATATAGGAAATACCCTCATCGTTGTAGAGCATGACGAGGATACAATGCGTAGCGCAGACCATATTGTCGATATCGGTCCGGGACCAGGCGTCCACGGCGGCGAAATCGTAGCACAGGGAACCATCGACGATATTATCAAAGCGGAAAGGTCTGTTACGGGTCAGTACCTCAGCGGCAAACGTAAAATTCCTGTCCCCGAAACAAGGAGAAAGGGTAGCGGCGAGTTCCTCACGGTTGTCGGTGCAAAGCAGAATAACCTCAAGAACATTACCGTAAAAATCCCACTAGGTACATTTACCGCAGTAACAGGCGTTTCAGGAAGCGGAAAATCAAGCCTTGTCAATGAAATAATCTATAAGGAGCTTGCCGCAAGACTCAACAGAGCTAAAACGCATTCCGGTAAGTTCGATGATATACTCGGTGTGGATAAGCTGGATAAGGTAATAAGCATCGACCAGTCGCCGATAGGCAGAACGCCACGCTCTAACCCCGCAACCTATACAGGCGTTTTCAATGACATCAGAGACTTGTATGCCGAAACAGCAGATGCTAAAATGAAGGGCTACGGAGCAGGAAGATTCTCCTTCAACGTGCGAGGCGGAAGATGTGAATCCTGCCAGGGTGACGGTATAATCAAAATAGAAATGCACTTTTTGCCTGACGTTTATGTGCCTTGTGAGGTGTGTGGCGGAAAACGCTTCAACAGAGAAACACTTGAGGTAAAGTATAAGGGCAAGAATATCTATGATGTCCTCGAAATGACCGTAGAGGAAGGAATGGAATTTTTCAAGAATCACCCGAAAATCGAAAGAAAGCTCCGTACTCTCTATGAGGTAGGCCTCGGATATATAAAGATTGGCCAGCCCGCTACAACTCTCTCAGGCGGTGAAGCACAGAGAGTTAAGCTTGCAACAGAGCTCTCAAAAAGAAGCACAGGCAGAACCTTCTATATCCTCGACGAGCCGACAACAGGACTCCATACTGCCGATGTCCATAAGCTCGTAGAAGTCCTCCATAGACTTTGCGACGGCGGAAATACTGTTCTTGTTATCGAGCATAACCTCGACGTTATCAAAACTGCCGACCACATCATTGACATAGGTCCAGAGGGTGGAGATAAGGGCGGCAATATCGTCGCAGAAGGAACTCCCGAGCAGATTGCAAGATGCAAGAGCTCCTATACAGGTGAGTACCTAAAAAAATATCTTTAGTATTTTTGTATCAAAATCTATAAAACGCATCGTCTGATATCACTCAAACGGTGCGTTTTTTGTGCTTTTATCCAATATAAAGGCTAGTATTTCGTTAAAAATAGTATAGACAAAGAGCTTTAAATGTATTATAATATATAGTGTATAATTGTGTTTAAATGAAATGGAAGGAGAACTGCGTCGGATTGACGTGGTGTAATATATTATGAGAGTCATAACAGGTGAAGCAAGAGGGAAGAAGCTTCTGACACTCGAGGGTGATGAAGTAACACGCCCAACAACCGATATGGTCAAGGAGTCAATCTTCTCAATAATACAGTTTGACGTGCCGGGTGCAACAGTTCTCGATTTGTATGCAGGAAGCGGACAGCTCGGTATCGAAGCAATCAGCAGAGGCGCATCGCATTGTGTTTTCGTTGAGAACAACAGAGATGCACTCAGCGTGGTTAAAGAGAATGTTCTTTCCTGTAAGTTTACCGACAGAGCAAGAATTCTTAATATGGATGCCGCAGAGTATCTGAAAATTGCTAAGAAAGAGGTCGACATTGCCTTTGTTGACCCACCGTACAGAAACGGAATCATCGAAAAGATAATGCCACAGCTCGAAAAGATTATGAGCGACAGGGGAATAGTTGTCTGTGAGCATGAAAAGGAGCTTGAGCTCCCCGAAAGCTACGGCAGCCTTGTGAAGAAGAAAACCTATAAGTACGGAAAAATCTCGCTTACAGTGTATAGAAAACCGGAAACGGAGGAGTGATAAAATGAGAAAAATAGCTGTTTGTCCGGGAAGCTTTGACCCTATAACACTCGGACACCTCGATATCATTGAGCGTGCAGCTTCATTGTTTGAGAAGGTTATTGTCCTCGTTTCTTTCAATACCCAGAAAACTCCGTCGTTCTCGGTTGAGGAAAGAATAGAAATGATAAACCGTGTCGTTAAGGGCATGGATAACGTCGTTGTTGACTGCTGGGACGGACTATTGGCTGACTACCTGAAGGAAAGACAGGCAACAGCTATCATCAAGGGCCTGCGAGCAGTCACAGACTTTGAGTATGAGTTTTCTATGGCTCTTGCCAACAAGAAGCTTTATGACGGTGCCGAAACGGTTTTCCTCACAACAAGCGAGCAGAACCTCTACCTCAGCTCAAGTCTCGTTAAGGAAATCGCAAGATTCGGCGGAGATATAAGTAGCTTTGTGCCTGAACAGGTGCACGATATAATAACCGACAGACTTAAAAGAAATAAAAATTAAAAGGAGAAGATGTAAATGACAATTGATGAAATCCTCGATTTGATGGACGATATGCTTGATAACGCAAGTCCTGTAATGTTCAACAGCAAAAAGGTAACAATTGAAGTCGACAAGATGCGTGAGTTTATTGACAATATGCGTTACAATATGCCTCCTGAAATCAAGAGAGCAAAGGAAACTCTTGCCGACAGAGCAAAGATAATTGCTGATGCCAATAAGAAGGCTGAGGAAATTGTCGCTAAGGCTGAGGAGAGAGCAAAGATTCTTGTTGCTAATGACGCAATTACAAAGAAGGCTAGAGAAATTGCGAACGATATTACAGCCCAGGCATATAAGATGGATAGGGAAATCAAGAATGCCCTCTCGCAGAATATGTCTGAAATGCTTGAAATGACAGAAAGAGCACTTATCAGAAATCTCAATGATATCAGAGAAACAAAGCTTGCGGTAAAGGAAGCAGCAAAGCCTAAGAAGAAATAGTAAGTTTTATAATGCCCGTTGCTGATTACGGCTTCGGGCATTAATTATCTTGATTTTCGCAGAGGTGTCAAGTATGAGTAGAGTCAGAAGAATCTATTCAATGGACAAGGACTGGTCATTCCGTATAGGAGAAATCGAGGAGGGTATCGAAAATGCCCACTGCGATATATACAGCCATTCCAAAGCAGGCTCGTGCAGAGGTGTGCCTAAAGCCGCATTTAACGTAAGCGGTTGGGAAACTGTAACTCTGCCGCACGACTGGTCTGTCAAAACAGCTTTCGATAAAAATGCAACTGCCTCATGGGGCTATAAAACAAAAGGCAACGCCTGGTACAGAAAAGCGTTCTACCTGGATGAAAGCTTTGATAATAAACAGCTTTTGCTTACCTTTGACGGCGTAGCAAAGAACGCAACCGTATATTTCAACGGCTCAGTGCTAAAGCGAAATTATACCTCGTATGCACCGTTTTGTGTCGATATCACAGACAGAGCACACTTCGGTGGCGAGCCTAACGTGCTCGCTGTCTACGTCGAAGCAAACGGCTGGGAAGGCTGGTGGTATGAGGGCGCAGGAATTTACAGACACGTTACCCTCGAAGTAAAGGATAAAACCTGTGTTGCAAGATACGGGGTGTTTGTAAAGCCTGAGAAGCAACAGGACTGCGACGACTGGAACGTCATCGTAGAGATAACCCTTAACAACCATTCTTATGATGACGATGATGTAGAAGTAACTGCGGAGATTTTCGACGAGTATAATAATCCCGTTGTTGTAGCAACGGAAAAGGTCGATATAAAAGCATATTCCGATAAAACGCTTACGCTCTCGGGAGTGTGCAGCAGCCCGAACCTGTGGGATATAGATTCACCGCATATGTATAAATGTCTCGTTTCAATTTCAAGAAACGGCGAGTGCGTTGACGACGAGGAGGTTTCCTTCGGCTTCAGAACAATCGAGGTGTCTGCTGAAAAAGGCTTTTTCTTGAACGGCAGAAGCGTCAAGCTCTACGGCACCTGTAACCACCAGGACCACGGCGGAATAGGTGTCGCAGTTCCCGACAGCCTCCACGAGTACAGAATAAAGAAGCTCAAAAGCATGGGCTCAAATGCGTACAGATGTGCACACGGTATGCCGCATAAGGAGCTTCTGGATGCCTGTGATAAGCTTGGCATGCTCGTTATGGATGAAAACAGAAACTTCGAAACCGGCGACGACTACCTCTGTCACCTCAGAGAAATGGTGCTCAGAGACAGAAACCATCCCAGCGTTGTGATGTATTCTCTGTTTAACGAAGAACCTCTCCAGTCCGGCTATGACGGTCAAAGAATGGTTAGGCATATGCGTGCCGAGGTACATAAGCTCGACAATACACGATTCGTTACGGGTGCAATGCACGGCGGCGTACTCGAAGACAGCGGTGCTGCTTCTGCCCTCGATATCTGCGGAATAAACTATCAGATGTGGACCTATAACGAGTTCCCGAAGAAGTTTCCGGATGTTCCTGTTGTCGCTTCCGAAACAACCTCATATTTTGCGGTAAGAGGCTGCCTTGAAACAGACCTTAACAATAATCTCCTAAGCGACTATGACGAGGAATCTTCAGACTGGGGAGCAACTGTCCGCCGTACCTGGCAGGAAATTATGC
This sequence comes from Oscillospiraceae bacterium, assembly GCA_017396665.1. Classification (GTDB taxonomy): domain Bacteria; phylum Bacillota; class Clostridia; order Oscillospirales; family Ruminococcaceae; genus UBA7477. The sequence continues at coordinate 38,294 of JAFQLH010000035.1, forward strand.
CAAGAGATTATATCATGGGCGGATTTATGTGGACAGGCTTTGATTATCTCGGCGAACCAACGCCTTGCGTCTGGCCGTCTGTGTCAAGCTTCTTTGGTATGATGGACGTCTGCGGCTTTGAAAAGAGCGGATATTGGGTAAGTAAAGCTATTTTCTCAAAGGAACCTGTCTGCCACCTTCTCCCGCATTGGAATCATAAGGGCAAGGAAGGAAAGCCGATTAAGGTTATGTCCTGCACTAACTGCCCACAGGCAGAGCTTTTCCTGAATGGTACTTCGCTTGGTGTCAAGCAAGTAGATAAGCTCCACCAGACCTGCTGGGAAGTGCCCTTTGAAGAGGGCGAGATAAGGCTTGTCGGATATGACGAAAGAGGGAAAACTCTCGCAGAGCATACTGTCGTTACTTCAGGCGAAGTCGTTGCAATTAAGGTTCTCCCATCAGAGAATACAATCTATAACGACGGTACCGATGCTATACCTGTAGATTTCATAGCTGTCGATGAAATCGGCAATGAGGTCTATGACGCAAACTTTATTATCAATATCTACGCAAACGGCGGAGAGATTCTCGGAACATCAAACGGTAATCCTAACTGCCACGAGCCTTTTGATAGTCCGAAGAGAAGTATTTTCAACGGCAGATGTCAGGCGATTGTCCGTTGTAATGCAGGCTCAGAAAAGCTCATAGTGGGCTGTACCTGCGATGAGTATAAGCTTGATTGCTCAGCGGTTGTTGATTGTCAGCCAAGAGTAACAATGACCACAATCGAAAGCGTAAATGAGATATATCTGTCTGACTGGAAGCTTTCTTCAGAGCTTTCTGATGAAAAGCCCGACGCTGGTATCAGAATAAGCGATAGTGATATGAACACTATGGAGCCTGTAAGCGTTTTTGAAACTACGGGTAAATTCTATAAGAACGTCGGAAAATATGGTTTGTACAGATGTACAGCAAACATTCCCGAAACGCTCGGTGATACCCCATGTACAATAAAGTTCTATTCGCTCTGGGGAGAATGTGACGTCTGGATAGGCGGAAAGCTTGTCGCTCAGCTTAATAATTACTGGGCAGAGCCGCTTGAAATCCCTGTAACACAGGAGCTTATAGGTAAAAAAGAAATTTCAGTTGTCGTGAAATGCATAAATGAATCAGGTGCAGGAATCGGCGGCGGTGTTGTAATAAGATAAATATCGGAGGTAAATTGTATGTCAGAATTTAAAGCCTACTCAATAAAAATGGGTCCCGCAAAGTGTGCGGTGGACCTCGGAGACGGCTCCGAAAGAGGCGAGTATGTAAACCAGGATTATATCCTCAATAAGATGGGAAGACCGCACCGTTCCATCAGTCTTATGTACTGCTACTATCCTTATGATGAGCAGTGGCCGGGAAGAATCTCAGAGGTTATGAAGGATGCAAACGTTTCTTTCCAGTGGGATTATCCCTATGACGACTACTTCACATATAAGGGCGGTCTCGGCGGAAGCTTGGAAGATGAGCCATTCAACTATATGAGAGATGTAAGACGTCACGGACAGGATGTTACCCTTACTCTTACAATGGACCCACACCTCGACGATGAAAGAATTATCGCAATCGCAAAGGATTTGAGAACCTTCGGCAGATTGTTCCTCAGAGTCAATCACGAAGCAACAGGTAACTGGTTCTCATTCAACAAGAGAGCAAGCTACCAGGAGGTCGCAGACTTCTTCTGCAAGGTTACAAGAATTGTCCACGAATATGCTCCGAATGTAAAGCTCATTCTCTGTATCGACGGTGCTAGAAGAACTGATGCAACCGAAATCGAAATGGAGAAGGAATTTGCTCAGGCAGTAAGAGAAACAGATATCTTCTCTGTCGATAAGTATATGGCACTCCATTGGGGCTGGCCTTACGACGTCGCTGAAACAGGCGGAAATACCCACTCAAGAAGCCTTGTAAGAAATGTTTACGATATGACAAAGCTCTCCTGTGAGCTTTTCACAAAAATTTGTGACGGACAGAGAAAGCCTATGGTAATGAGTGAGTTCAATGCCGACGGTGATGTTACAGGTCCATATGACCAGTGTGAAATGGTAAAGGAATTCTGCGACAGACTTAAGGCTGAAAACGCAGACTGGTTCTCAGGCTTTACCTTCTACCAGTTCAGAGACAGAGGCAGACTCGGTCTGGAAATCCAGGACGTAAATAATCCGGATGTCGGTATCGAACAGCCTGTTATGAAAACATATAAGGAGATTATCCACGACAATTACTTTAGGCCTAGTATGACACAGGGCGAAGAGCTTTCATTCCCTGTGAAGCTCCGCTGGGGCTCAAGTGAGGACGCTGAGGGTATCAGTGTTCCTATCCACTTTGAAAAGAATCCTCACTTCTGTGAACTCTATTTCGAGGACGACTCAAACCTTATGATTGAGCTTGGCGGAAAGTGGTTCTATAAGTCACCAAACGCTAAGTTTGTTGACCTTATGCCTGCGTTCTTTGAAAAGCCAATTGACGGCGAGTGCGATATGACACTTAAGATTTTTGCACCTCCTGCCAGCGGAGAAAATGACCTTAGTATTGAGGACGGAATGTTCAATACCTACGCAACAATCGAAAAGCTCCCTAAAATTAGAATACTCTATACACCTGTTGAAAAGTAACCCGGAAAGCCGATGCAAAAGCGTCGGCTTTTTGTCTTGTTAAAAGTATAAAATGATTGACTAAGTATACCTTTTGTGATATAATTATAAGGAATATGAATAAATAATTCTAAGCATTGGAGATGGCGTAATGAAACCATTTAAACTTAAACCCGCTTTCAAGGATTACATTTGGGGCGGGACAAAGCTCCGTGACGATTTCGGCAAGGATTGTGACCTCGATAAGGTCGCAGAAAGCTGGGAGCTTTCCTGCCATAAGGACGGAAACAGCGTTGTTGTCGGCGGTGAGTTTGACGGACTGACACTCGCAGAGTATATCGAGAAAAACGGCAGACAGGTACTCGGAACAAATTGCGATAAGTTTGAGAATTTCCCGATTCTTATAAAGCTCATCGACGCTAAGGATAACCTCTCGGTACAGGTTCACCCAAGCAATGAGTATGCACTCAGAGTTGAAGGTGAGTACGGTAAAACTGAAATGTGGTATATCGTCGATTGCGATGAGGGAGCAAGTCTCCTCTATGGTTTTAAGAACGAGATTTCAAAGGAAGAGTTTGCACAGAGAATTGCTGACAATACTCTCTTAGAGGTGACAAATTCTGTCCCTGTAAGGAAGGGCGATGTCTTCTTCATAGAAGCAGGTACTCTCCATGCTATCGGAAAGGGAATACTGATAGCTGAAATTCAGCAAAATTCAAATACAACCTACAGAATCTATGACTACGGCAGAGTAGGAAACGACGGAAAGCCAAGAGAGCTCCACGTTGAAAAAGCAAAGGATGTAACTGTGCTCGGTCCTGCTAAGCAGTACCCTGAAACAGAAACAGAAAGCTTTAATGGATACAGCAAAAAGCTTATGTCATCCTGCGACTACTTTACTACCTATGTCCTCGATGTCGAAAGCAAGGCAGAACTTAAAGCTGACGACAAGAGCTTCAATAGTATCCTCGTGCTCGAAGGTGAAGGAAAGCTCGTTTGTGACAAAGAGCTCAGTTTCAAAAAGGGCGACAGCATATTTGTACCGGCAAATGCAGGCGATTATACAATCGAAGGCAACTGCAAAGCAATATTAACTAAAGTCTAAAATCAGTAAAGGAGATTATAGTATGAAATATTATATCGGAATTGACCTTGGTGGAACAAACATTAAGGCAGGTGTTGTAGATGAAAACTATAACATCATCGCAAAGGCAACCTGCAAGACAAATCTCCCCAGACCTGCTGAGGATATCTGCGCTGATATGGCAAAGGTTTCCCTCGAAGCTGTTGAAAAGGCAGGGCTTACAGTAGATAATATCGAGTGCATCGGTATCGGTACACCCGGTATCGCAAATTCAGCAGAAGGAATTATCGAGTATTCAAACAACTTAGGCTTTGATAACGTTCCTGTTGTTGAGCTTATGAGAAAGCATATCGATAAGCCTGTATACGTTGAAAACGACGCAAATGCCGCTGCTTACGGCGAGTTTGTTGCAGGTGCTGCTAAGGGCGCTAATAATGCAGTTGCAATAACACTCGGCACAGGCGTAGGCGGAGGAATTATTATAAACGGAAAGATTTATTCCGGCTCAAATTTCGCAGGTGCTGAAATCGGTCATATGGTAATCGAGGTAGACGGCCCACAGTGTACATGTGGCAGAAAGGGATGCTTTGAAGTGTTCTCATCTGCAACTGGTCTCATCAGAATGACCAAGGAAGCTATGGAAGCTGACAAGTCATCTGCAATGTGGGAAATGTCAAAGGAAGACGACCATATCTCAGCAAGACTCCCGTTCAATGCAATGAGAGCAGGCGATAAGGCTGCTACTGAAGTCGTAAATAAGTATATCAAGTACCTCGCAGCAGGTATCACAAATACAATCAATATCTTCCAGCCTGATATCCTCTGTATCGGCGGCGGTGTGTGCAACGAGGGTGACCCTCTCCTCGTTCCTATGAAGGAGCTTGTTGCTAAGGAAGTGTACACAAGAGCTTCTAAGAAGAATACAAAGATTGTTATCGCAAGTCTCGGCAATGATGCAGGTATTATCGGTGCAGCATTCCTCGGACTTTCAAAGTAACGAGAGGTAAGTGTTATGGGGTTTTTCGATAAGCTTATAAAAGCTGCTAAAACCGTAAGCGATATCATGGATAATGCAAACGGCAATAACCAGAACAGAACACAGAATACATCTGCTGCAACAACACCGGCCCCTGTAGCTCAGTCTCCAAAGCCGGCTTCACGTCCGGCAACTCCAAAGACTGCCGATAAAAAGACAAAGCAGCATTACTTCGATTTTGCAAATGCTCAGCCACTTGCTGAAAAGACCTTTACAGGAACATATTTTGATGGCGACGAAAACGGAAATGACTATCAGATAGACTATTCGTTCATGGCTACCGAAGATTTCCAGGAGGTTGATTCAGGTGCAGCAGAAATTGATATGATGCTTTGCTTCCACGGAGACGGCGAGGATATACTTGAGCTCAGCTATTGTCCGCCAAGTATCATTATTTGTGACGCACCTGAAAAGCAGGTTATAAATCCTGTCAAGAAGTGCCTCGACGGTGAATCTGCTGACAACGTTATGATGTTTATGAAGGTCAGCGATATCCCTATAGCTAGCTGTAAAGCAAAGGTCAAGGCTTTCGGTCAGATATATTATCTGTACGTAGTAAAGAGAGGTCTTGACGACCATATGCAGTATATCGGCGCTTGCTATGGCGTTGACGCTGTCGGCACAGCTCTCGAGCAGAGAATGGTTGACGCCGTTGATACTGTTGTCAGAACGTATAATGAAACACCAAAGAAGTGTTAATGATTTTATAACAGAAAGGTTGATTTGACATGGCATTCAAAGTAAAAAAGACAAAGAAGCAGAGAATACTCGGAGCACTCTCATTGATTCTGTTCCTGTTCGTAGCATTTTGTATCATCTATTTCCTTACATACTTCTTCACACTTCCTTCAACAACACACGAAGGTCAGAAGATTATTGAGTCCGACTGGTATATCGAGCTCGGCTCAAGCAATGAGTATGTATATGCACCTGAGCAGGGAATAAAGTTCACTTTCAAGGATAACGGCAGATTCTCAATCGAGTATGAAGACGGCGAAAAGATTGCAAGCGGCTTCTTCAAAATTAAGCTCGATGACGATACAACAGAAGGTTCTTCAGGTACAATCAAGCTCCTTACAGTTCCTTTTATGCAGAACTTCCCTAAGGAATGGGGCTTCGGCGAGCTCAGAAATGACCTCCTGTTCAGCTTTGAGTATACAAAGAAGGATGAGGACGGAATCATCATCTATAAGGACAAGGATAATAACGTAATGAGTGACGTAATGCAGATTACAACTGACGATTCACTCTTCACTATTGTCCGTGAAGGCTCAGAGGACTTTGCTCTCTATACTACTTCAAACAAGACTTCAACAACTGAGGAATAAGGAGAATAACAGTGAAGCTGCTTCTTAAAAATATGCGTATCGCTGAAACTGCTGTAAGTGATTGCGAAGTAAGCGATGTGCTGATTGAAAACGGAGTGATTTCAAAGGTAGCAACATCCATTTCCTGCGATGCCGACAGAGTTATCGACGGAGAAGGAAAGCTCTTTGTTGCACCGGGACTTGTTGATATGCATGTCCACTTCAGAGACCCCGGCTTTACCTATAAGGAGGATGTCCTTACAGGTGCACAAGCCGCAAAAGCAGGCGGTGTCACAACGGTCTGCTGTATGCCTAACACCAAGCCGACAATTGATAATGCTGAAACTGTCAGCTATATAATCAATAAGGCTAAGGGTACAGGCGTAAAGGTCTATCCCGTAGGCTCAATCACAAAAGGACTTTCCGGCAAGGAGCTTTGTGACTATGAGGAGCTCAAGGCTTCAGGCGTTATAGCAATTTCCGATGACGGCAGACCTGTTGAAAATGCCGAGTATATGAGAAAGGCTCTCGAAATGTCAAATGATAACGGACTCTGTGTTATCTCACATTGCGAAGACCTCAATATTATAAACGGCGGTATAATAAATAAGGGCAAGGTGTCTGAAAAGCTCGGCGTAAAGGGTATGGACAGAGCATCTGAGGACTATATCACAGCAAGAGAAATAGCACTCGCTATGTCGTGCGATGCAAGAATCCATATCGCTCACGTTTCTACCAAGGGCTCTGTAAATATCATCAGAGCAGCTAAAAAGGACGGTGTCAAGGTTACCTGCGAAACCTGTCCTCACTATTTTACCTATACCGATGAAAAGCTTTTAAGCCGTGATGCGGATTACAGAATGAGTCCTCCGCTTCGTGAGGAAGATGACAGAATTGCTGTCGAGCAGGCGGTTATCGACGGTACAATCGACTGTATCGTTACCGACCACGCTCCGCATTCCGCCGAGGATAAGGCGGACTTCCTTACAGCACCGAACGGTGTTGTTGGCCTTGAAACATCTCTCGCAGTAACACTTACTCAGCTCTATCATACAAGCAAGCTTTCAATGAGCGAAATTATAAATAGAATGGCTGTCCGTCCAAGAGAAATTCTCGGACTTGAAGGTGTTTCTGTAAAGGAAGGAAGTATTGCCGACCTTACAGTTTTTGATGCAGACTATGAATGGATAGTCGAGCCACAGAAACTCAGTTCAAAATCGAAAAACTCTGTGTTCAAGGGCGAAAAGCTCAAGGGCAGAGCAATTTATACAATAACAGACGGTAATATCGTTTTTGAGCTAAACGATTAAAGCCGATATAAAGGAGGAGCTCACTATGTCTTTTGACAGACTCATCGAAAAAATTGTAAAGCTTCAGAACCCTACTGTTGTAGGACTTGACCCAAAGCTTGACTATGTTCCGTCATTTATTAAGGAAAAGAAGTTTGATAAGTACGGAAAAACATTCAAGGCGGCTGCAAAGGCTATCCTTACCTATAATAAGGGAATTATCGACGAAATCTGCGATATCGTTCCTGCAATAAAGCCACAGGCAGCTTACTACGAAATGTACGGCTGGGAAGGCGTTAAGACACTTTACAAGACTATAGAGTACGCTAAGTCAAAGGGGATGTATGTTATCACAGACGGTAAGAGAAACGATATCGGTGCTACAATGGAAGCATATGCGACTGCTCACCTCGGACTCACAGACGTAGGCGGAGAAATGCTCGAAGCTTTCGGCGCTGACGCTCTTACAGTAAACGGATACCTCGGTACAGACGGTATCTCTCCACTTCTTGAGCAGTGCAGAAACAGAGACAAGGGTATCTTTGTCCTCGTAAAGACCTCCAATAAGTCTTCCGGCGAGCTCCAGGATAAGCTCCTTGGCGATAAGGAAGTTTACGCTGTTATGGGCGATATGTGTGAAAAGTGGGGAAGCGAAGCTATGGGTAAGCTCGGCTATTCATCAGTTGGTGCAGTAGTTGGTGCAACATATCCACAGCAGCTCGAACAGATGAGAGCCGCTCTCCCTAATACATTCTTCCTTGTCCCCGGTTATGGTGCGCAGGGTGGCGGAGCTGAAGGTGTAGCAAAGGCATTCGACAAGAACGGTCTCGGTGCTATCATCAACTCCTCAAGAGCTGTTATGTGTGCATACCAGAAGGAAGGCTGCGACGAGCAGGATTATGCTAAGGCAGCCAGACGTGAGGTCATCAGAATGAAGGAGGATATCATTTCCTATCTTCCAAAGATTACTCTCGGAGAATAAAATATAGGCAGGCGGTTTGTTTTACCGCCTGTTTGTGCGTAAAATAATGAAAGGAATGATACTTTTGTATACACAGGGCAGATATCCAATCATAAAAAAATCTGCAATAGCTAAGGGTGTGTTTGATTTTACAATCCTTTGTCCTGAAATTGCAGCAGCAGCCCAGGCCGGCCAGTTTGCACAGGTAGCGGCTGACGGATTCTTCCTCCGCAGACCAATCTCTATCTGTGATATCGATAAGAATAAAGGTACAATAAGACTCGTTTTCGAGGTAAGAGGTAAGGGTACTGATAAGATTTCTCAGATTTCCTGCGGAGACCTTATAGACATTATCGCTCCGCTCGGTAACGGCTTCAAGAAGATTGAAGGCGGTAAGGCAATCTGTATCGGCGGCGGAATAGGTACTCCTCCAATGGTCGGAATCGCAAAGGAATACGGCGAAAATGCTACCGCTATAAGCGGCTTCAGAAATAGCTCAATCGCTATTTTGCAGGATGATTTCAAGGCAATGGGCGCTAAAACAATCCTCTGTACAGATGACGGAAGTGCTGGTATCCACGGCTTTGTTACTGATGCTCTCAAGAATGTGCTTGCAAACGAAAACGCTGATATAATCTATGCCTGCGGTCCTATGGGTATGCTTAAGGCAATCGTCGATATCGCAGAGGAAAACGGTATCGAGTGTCAGGTATCCTTGGAGCAGAGAATGGGCTGCGGAGTAGGTGCTTGCCTCGTTTGTGCTTGCAGAACAGTCAAGGACGGCAAGGAAATCTATTCCCACGTCTGCAAGGACGGACCTGTATTCGATAGCAAGGAGGTAGTTTTCGGTGAGTAATTTAAAGGTTAGTGTAGCCGGCGTTGAATTTAAAAACCCTATTATCCCCGCAAGTGGTGCCTTCGGCTACGGCAGAGAATATGAACAGTTCTACCCACTCTCAATACTCGGAGGTATCTCTGTAAAGGGTACAACACTCCACAGACGTGAAGGAAACCCACCTCCGAGAGTTGCTGAAACTCCAAGCGGTATGCTCAATTCAGTCGGACTCCAGAATGGCGGTGCTGAAAAGTTTTTAAACTATGAGCTTCCAAACCTCGCAACAAAGGATACAAGAATTATCGCCAATATCGCAGGTGCCACTGTCGAAGAGTGTGCACAGCTTGCAGGTATGATGAACGGAACTGCCGTTGACATGGTTGAGCTTAATATCTCTTGCCCTAACGTTAAGCACGGCGGCGCAGCATTCGGTACAAATCCCGTAACTGCTGCTGAAATTACTGCTGCTGTAAGAAAGGCAACAGATAAGCCTCTTATGGTAAAGCTCTCTCCGAATGTTACCGATATTACTGAGATTGCTAAGGCTGTCGAAGCCGCTGGTGCAGATGCAGTTTCTCTCATCAATACTCTCCTCGGTATGAGAATAGATATTAAAACAGGCAGACCAATACTCAAGAATAATGTAGGCGGACTCTCAGGTCCTGCTGTATTCCCGATTGCAGTAAGAATGGTTTGGCAGGTGTATAACGCTGTCAATATTCCAATCGTAGGTATGGGCGGTATCGCAACCGCAGAGGACGTTATCGAAATGATGATGGCCGGTGCAAAGGCTGTACAGATTGGTGCGGCTCTGTTCTCTGACCCGTTCGCCCTTGTAAAGATTATCGAAGGACTCAACGAGTATTGTGATGCTAACGGAATAAAGAATCTTGCTGACATCACAGGTACAGTGAAGCCTTGGTAAAGGAGAAAGCATATGAGTATCTTTTCAGTTTTATTTGGTAAGAAAACTAAGCCGAGTATTATGTCTGACAATCTTATGATTGATATGAACCAGCTTGGCATCTATGTCGATAATCACCAAATTCAGCTTCCTTGTAATATAAAAGAGCTTGAGGCTGTCTTTGGCGGTGCAAGAAAGGTAAGCACTAAGGTCGGCATGAACTATTACTGGGATAATACAGGCGTAATGTGTTATACACGTAACGGTAAAACTGTGCATACCATTGCAGTAAAGGTTAATAAATCAGAGCTTTCTACTTCAGATGATAATAAGATGATGCTCTATAGAGGAAGACTAACGGTAAACGGAATGGACTGGGAAGCTGTTATGAGACAGGGCAGTAATACTGAGTTCTTTTACAGAATTACTCTCGGAAGATTGTCGGCAGTTGCCGAGTACGGCGATTTTATGGATGATACTGTCCTTAGCGGCGTCGAGATTACAAGCGATTCTACAATTGATGCAAACTTTGAAAGCATTGCAAAGGAGTTTCCGGTATGAAAATAATGGCTGTTGATTATGGCGACGCAAGAACAGGTATCGCTGTCTGTGACAGAACCGAGTTCCTCGCTTCTCCGATTGGAACGCTTGAGGAGTGGAATGCACAGATATTGTGTATGAAGATTGCACACCTTGCACAGCAGTATGAGGTAGGGGAGATAGTTGTCGGATATCCTAAGAATATGAATGGTTCAGTAGGCCCGAGAGCTCAGAAGTGTGAGGCTTTTGCCGATATGCTCTCTGCAGTGACCGAGGTTCCCGTAAAGCTCTGGGATGAACGCTCTACAACAGTTGCCGCTCATAACTACCTTAACGAAACAAATGTACGTGGTAAAAAGCGTAAGGAAGTAGTTGACCAGGTAGCCGCAACAATTATCCTTGAAAGCTATCTCGATTATAGAAGAAAGAAAAAGGCTCAGCCATCTTCCGAAGGATAAAGTGAGGGATTATATGTCTGCTCAGAAAGTAACAAATTGCGAAAACTGCAGAAACTATGTCTATGACGATGAGTGTGACTGCTATGTTTGTATGGTGAATCTCGATGAGGACGAAATGTACAGATTCATAAGCGGAACAAACTATTCATGCCCGTATTTCGACCTCGACGACGAGTATGCGATTGTAAGAAAACAAAACTGATATACGTAAAGCAACAGGTTATATACCTGTTGCTTTTTTATTGGCAACGTTTACTTTCTTAATCTATAAAAATTAAAGCTTTACTATGGATATTTTGCACAACGAAAACCTTTACGAAATTGCGAAAATTCATATGCTTTTTATCTTCAAAACCCATTGACTTTGGGATGTTTAAAGTATATACTACACTTAGTGTTTTGAAAGAAATATAGTAATTATTGAACGTAAAGGAGGAGTGAATATGTTTCAGATAAAGTGGCTCTGGTACAGCCTCAAGGGCTATAGAAAGTTTTATATAACAGCCCTGTTCCTGTCGCTTTTGTGTAATGTGCTTTATCTTACAACACCTTATTTCAGTAAGGAAATAGTAGATACATATATTACTTCGGAGAACGCAAGGCAGAATCTCGAAAACAACAGAAACGGCTTTATTATGCTCCTTGTAGGAATGATAGGCTTTACACTTCTTAGAACAATAATGCAGTATAGCTGTAATATGACCTACGAAATCTCATCGCAGGGAATGATTTATAAGATAAGAAACAAGCTGTTCGAACGTGTACAGAATCAGGATATGAACTTCTACGATAAGAACAGAACAGGCGACCTTATGACAAGACTTACCGGTGACCTCGACGCTGTAAGACACGCAGTTTCATGGGTGTTCAAGGGTATGGTAGAGTCAGCATCTCTCTTCGTTGCCTCAATGGTCTACTTCTTTATGATTAACTGGAAAATGGCACTTCTCTTGCTCTCGGTAACACCCTTCATTTTCGTATTTACTGTAGCATTCAAAAGAGTCGCAGGCCCTGTATATGTAAACTTGAGAGAAAAGCTGTCTAAGCTCAATACCGATGCGCAGGAGAATATCTCAGGAAACAGAGTAGTAAAAGCCTTCGCAAGAGAAGAATTTGAAAAGGAAAAGTTCGATAATTCCAATAGAGAATTCTCAGCCGCAAATAAAAAAGCAGCTCTGCTCTGGCTTAAGTTCTCACCGTTTATGGATACCTTTGCTCATACTCTTTCAGCTGTTATGCTGCTCGGTGGCGGTATGTTCCTTATAAACGGTACTCTCACAATGGGTGAGTATATCGCAATTTCAGGTCTTATCTGGGCAATCGCTAACCCTATGAGAAACCTCGGTATCTATGTAAATGACCTTCAGAGATTTATGGCTTCTTCTATGAAGATTATTGAGATTTATTATTCTCAGCCAACAATCGTTGACAGAACAGATGCAGTTGATTCAACCGAGCGTCTTAAGGGCGAAATTGAGTTTAAGAACGTTTCCTTCAAGTATGGAAAGAATGAAGTCCTCAGCGATATTTCATTTAAGGTTGCACCGGGCGAAACTGTCGCAATTATGGGCGAAACAGGTTCGGGTAAGACAACCCTCATTAACCTTATCCCAAGATTCTATGACGTAGCTCAGGGCGAGGTTCTTGTAGACGGCGTTAATGTCAGAATGCGTAAGCTCAAACAGCTAAGAAGAAATATCGGTATGGCAACTCAGGATGTGCTGTTGTACTCTGATACAATCGACGGAAATATCGCATACGGAGATTCTTCAATGCCTGAGGAAGATGTTAAGAAGTATGCAGAGCTTGCCGCTGCCGATTCGTTTATCTCTAAAATGCCGGACGGTTATGAAACACTTATCGGTGAACGTGGTGTCGGTCTGTCGGGTGGACAAAAGCAGAGAATCTCTCTCGCAAGAGCACTCGCAGTAAAGCCATCAATACTTATCCTCGACGATACAACCTCAGCAGTCGATATGGAAACAGAGGCTCATATCCAGGAAAGCCTAAGAAATCTCGACTTCAATTGTACCAAAATAATAATCGCCCAGCGTATCTCATCAACAAAGGATGCCGATAAGATTATTATCTTAAAGGACGGCAGAATTGCCGAAATGGGCACACACGATGAGCTTCTCAAAAACAAGGGATACTATTATGAGGTGTTCACCCTCCAGAACGAAGGCTTCGGAAAGGAGGCGGTTTAAATGGCAAGAAATCGTTACGACGTAGACGAGGTTCTTGAAACCCCATTTGACTTTGGTCACTTAAAGCGTGCCTTTGTCTATATGAAAAAGTACCGCAAGAAGATGATTATCGCATTCATCTTAAGCGTGTTTGCCGCAGTGTCAGGACTCCTTGGTCCTATGATTACAAAGTATGCCCTCGACCATACAATTCCTGAGGGCAATAAAAAAGAGCTTGTGCTTCTCGCTATTTTGCTTGTAGGAACATTTATGATAGCGGTAGTGCTGTCTAATATCCGCTCAAGAATTATGACTGTTGTCGGACAGGATATTATCTTCGATATCCGTAAGGACCTTTTTGCACATCTCCAGAAGCTCCCGTTTCAGTATTACGACGACCGCCCACACGGAAAAATTCTCATCAGAGTTGTAAATTACGTAAACTCTGTGTCGGATATGCTCTCCAACGGCTTTATAAACGTTATCTTAGAGCTTCTTAATATGGTGTTCATTCTTGTCTTTATGCTTATTACAAGTGTTAAGCTCACACTTGTTGTTCTCGCAGGTCTGCCTCTTTTTGCAATAGTTATGTTTTCTATCAAGAAGCATCAGCGTAGAGCTTGGCAGGATAATTCAAACAAGAGTTCTAATATGAATGCCTACCTCCAGGAAAATATTATGGGTGCAAGAGTAACTCAGATATTTGTAAGAGAAGAAGAAAACGCAGCTATATTCGACAGACTATCAAAGAAGTACAGAAAGAGCTGGATGAGAGCCGTATTATTCTCAAACCTCGTGTGGCCTTCAACTGATAATATCTCAACACTTGTAAGAGCCGCAATCTTTGCTGTCGGTCTGCTCGTTATGGCTCCTGCAGCTATCTCTCTCGGTACAATCGCTGCAATGACAAGCTACGCTTCTCAGTTCTGGCAGCCAATTATGAACCTGTCAAACATCTTCAATAACTTCATCAATAACATAGCTTACCTCGAAAGAATATTCGAAACTCTCGATGAGCCTGTAGATATTGACGATAAGCCAAATGCACACAAGATGAAGGATATCACAGGAAACATAAGCTTTGAGGATGTAACCTTTGCTTATGAAGAAGGAAAGAACGTCTTAGAAAATGTTTCATTCGATGTAAAGGCGGGCGAGAGTATAGCACTCGTAGGTCCGACAGGTGCAGGAAAGTCAACGATTGTATCTCTGCTTTCACGTTTCTATGACGTAAATAAGGGCAGGATTACAATCGACGGCGAGGATATAAGCGAGGTAACGCTCAATTCTCTCCGTTCTCAGATGGGCATAATGCTCCAGGACAGCTTTATCTTCAGCGGTACAATTGCCGACAATATCAGATACGGCAGACTCGATGCTACTGATGAGGAAATCCGTAATGCTTGCAAAACTGTCTGTGCAGACGAGTTTATCAGTGAAATGAAAAACGGCTACCGGACCGAAGTCAACGAGCGTGGTTCAATGCTCTCAGGCGGTCAGAAACAGCTTATCTCTTTTGCAAGAACATTGCTTTCAGACCCTAAGATTTTGGTTCTCGACGAAGCAACCTCGTCAATCGACGCCAAGACAGAAAGACTTCTCCAGCAGGGACTCAATGAGCTGCTCAAGGGCAGAACGTCGTTTATCATTGCCCACCGACTCTCTACAATCAAAAACTGTGATAAGATTATGTATATCAATAACAAGGGCATTACTGAATGTGGCTCGCATGAAGAACTGCTCGCTAAGAAGGGTGACTACTACCACCTATATACATCACAGCATATTGCGTAAACCTAATAACCGTTGCCGAAGAAGGCAACGGTTATTATTTATGTACAAAAGCAATCAAGAAAATTTATATGAAATGTCAGTATTCATTTTGATTATAATATGATATAATTTTATTAAACTCAAATAATGTGATAAATCGACTTGTTTAGTCCAAATATAAGAAAGTGGTGTTAAGATATGAAACGAACGCTGGCTATGCTTTTGTCATTCACAATGCTGTGCGGTATGCTTGCATCCTGCAGTAATTCAGACAGCTCTTCATCTATAGTTGATAGTGGCTCATCAGTAACAGACTCAAAACCAACTGATGACAGCAGCGAAGTCAAGGATAGCGCACCTGACGACAATAGTAGCGAACCCGAAAAGCCAAGAGAACCGTATGCGCCGAAGGACGTTGTATGGTCAATTCCTGAACAAAAGGGAATGTTCTCTGCAGGAAGCGGTGTCTATGAAGCTGAGTTTGAACTTACATTGTCCGGTGGAGAAAATATACTGTATACAACTGACGGCAGCGACCCTACAATCAGCGAAACAGCACAGCAGTATTCTGCACCAATCAAAATTACCGACAGAAAGAACGATAAAAACGTTATTGCCGCAATAGACCCAAATCTCTTTGATGCAGCAAACGTAGAGATTAATTCGACAGGTGACGGCTTTGAAACAAAGCTCAGTCTGCCATCTGACAGTGATGTCGATAAGTGTACAGTAATCAGAGCCGTTGTAAAAAACGAAGACGGAAGCTTTGGCGAGGTCCAGACTGAAACTTATTTTGTCGGCAGTATGTATGACCATATCAAAGGAATAGGTGAGAGCAGTTATGCTTGGAATAATAGCCTTGCAGTAATTTCAATCAGTGCAAACTTTGACGATTTCTTTGACAGTACAACAGGTATCTACGTCAAGGGCGATGTCTATGATAAAGCTCTTGCAAGCTTCCTTGCTGAAGGCAACAGACTTACCTATGATGATTCAAGAGCCCTTGATGCTAACTATAAGCAGAAGGGAAGAGCTTGGGAAAGAGAAATCAGCATTAACTTCTTTGAGTCTGATGGTGCAGTTACAGAATGTGTGCTTTCACAGGATTGCGGTGTAAGAATTCAGGGCAACTTTTCCCGTTCAGACTTGCAGAAGGGCCTAAGACTTTTTGCAAGAAATGATTATGGCGACAACAACTTCAGATATGAAGTGTTCAAGGGTCTGACAGATGATAACGGTGAAATTCTGGATAAGTTCAAAACACTTACTTTGAGAGCAGGCGGAAACTGTGCCTTCACAACAAAGTATAGCGATACCTACTGGCAGTCGCTTGTAACAGAGCTCGACTGCGATACAAAGGCTTCAAGACCTTGCGTCGTATATCTAAACGGTGAGTATTTCGGACTCTATGTGCTTGAGGAAGATTATGAGTCAGACTACTTTGAAGACCACCACGGCGTTAATAAGGATGATGTTGTGCTCTATAAGGGCGATGCTGAATCACTTGCACTTGGATTCAAGCTTGATTTAGGCGAGCTTCCGGAAGGTCAGAAGAATGAAGAATACTATTTCAGAGAGCTTTACAGGTTTTTTGATACACATGAAAGCTTAAAGTCTGAAAGTGATTATGAGAAATTCAAAGAGCTTGTTGATACTGACTCAGTAAGAGACTATTTCGCTGTCCAGATATGGATAAATAACAAGTGGGACTGGCCGGGCAAGAACTGGTCAATGTGGAAAACAACAACCGTTGACGATTCAAATGAGTACAACGACGGTCGCTGGAGACTTTGCTTCTACGATATGGAGTTCGGCGGTGTAAGCGGCGGCGGTGACGCTCGGACAAACACCATAAAGGACGATAACTATAAAACCTACGGCTTGCTTGATACAGATACAAGAAACCCTGCAGTGCTTTGCTTTGCATATCTTATGACAAATGATAGCTGGCGTGAGGATTTTTACTCTACACTTCGTGGCCTGAGCGAAGGACTTTTCTCTGAAGAAAATGCAATCGAGCAGCTTGATGTCTTCAAGGATTCCTATACACCGCTCTATGATACCTTCTTTGATAGATACCCTGGTACAGGAAGTGCGGATAACTCAAACTATGGCGGATATGCAAGCTACCAGTGTATCAAGGACTTTGTAGAAGAAAGACCTGACCATATTGAAAAGATGATTACATGGGCAGATAAAACACTTGAAAGAATGTATGGATAATTAAAAAAGCTTCGAGGAGTGAAATCCTCGAAGCTTTTATTTGTTCTTAATATGTCAGAGGTATTAGCCCTGGATATCAGAATCGTTGAATGGGTCACCGCACTGTGGGCAGAACTTAGGTGGGTTCTTAGGGTCAGCAGGTTCCCAACCGCACTTATCACACTTGTAAAGTGGTTCAGCTGCAGGCTTCTTAGCACCGCATTCCATACAGAACTTGCCCTTGTTAACAGCACCGCATGAGCATGTCCAACCGTCAGCTGCAGGAGCCGGAGCCGGCTTGGACTTTCCACATTCCATACAGAATTTGCTTGTGTTTGTAGCACCACATTCACATGTCCAGCTATCAGCTGCAGGAGCTGTCGGAGCAGGAGCAGCCTGCTGTGGAGCCTGTGCAACGCCGGCGTTCATCATCTGCTGTGGCATCTGCTGCATTGGGGACTGAGGCTGCTGGTAGCCGCCCTGCATACCCATCTGCTGCTGTTGCATGTACATCTGCTGCTGGTAAGCCATAGGGTCCTGCATTGGAGCACCCATTCCGCCGCCAGCCATGTTCATACCCATAAATCCGACAGCAGCACCGCCTGCGTTGTTAGCAGCAGCTTCACGAGCAGCGTTGATGCTCATTCTGTCCATTGAGTAGAGAAGGCCCTGGTTCTGAGCAGTAGCAGCTTCCTGGAACTTAGCGATTCTTTCCTTGCTAGCGTCGTCAACGTTGAGTTCGAGAGCAAGAGTTGTCATTTCAATACCACGCTTTTCGAGCCATACATCTCTGAGCTCCTCGTTCATTGCAGCAGCGAGCTCGTCCGGGTAAGCACCAAGCTGGTCATATGGAATTCTCTGAGCAGAAATCTTAGTGAGAGCCTTTGTGAACTTAGGCTTCATTTCCTTCTTCATAGCTGAAATGAGCTGTGCACCGTCACCTGAGGTTCTTGTAAGAGTTCTTGAAGGGTCCATCATTACGTTTTCATAGAAAGCAACAGGGTTGGAAATCTTGAATTCGTAAGTACCGTGTGCCATAGCATTGAGAGAAAGGTTCATTTCACCATCTCTGAATGGAATGTTACCAAATCCGATAGGGTTGTTAAGAAGTGGCTTGCAGTTGATGTATACAAGACGCATTGTGTTAGTGGACTGACCACCAGCAGTAAATCTTGAAGCCATATTCTTAATTGATGGCCAGATGTCCTTAAGACCGCCACCAAGAAGTGAAGGCTCAACAGCACTGTCGTACTTGTACTGACCTGCAAGGTCATTTGAGTCTGCGTAAACGAAATCGTGAACCTTTCCGTTTTCAACGAGAACGGCAGCCTGACCGATAGCAACGTCAAACAGAGAACCGTTTGTGATTACAGCATCAGAAGCGTTGTTGACAACATTACCACGCATAACCTTTGTAGCAGCTACGCAAAGGTGGTCCTGTGTCATACCGTCACATCTGAAGTAATCCTTAACCTGGTCCTGAAGGTTTGTTGTTACGGCACCCTTAATCATTTGAATTAATCCCATATCACATTTCCTCCTAATCATTAGCCCGAAGGCTTAGTTTTTTTATATATAACATCCGTAAGACTAGAATCTTCTTACGTCAGTTATTTTCCATGCTCTTTCAGTTGCGTCCTTTGTAACAGCACAGTCACAGAAAGGACAGGATGTTGCGTTTTCATCTTCTACAATACCGCCGCAATGGTCACACACAAACGCACCCTCAAAACAGCTCATACATATAAAATATATCTGTCCGTTCGGATAATCGGGGTCAGCAGGGGTGAACTGAAGCCTTACCTTAAGCATAATATGCGGGTTAGGCGGCTGCGGATTGTATCTTGTAATTTCCGGCGTGGAAACCGATTTTTCATACCAAGGTATGCGTTTTACAGCAATGAATCGCTTGACTTTGTTTGTCGCCTTTTCATCGCATATCTTAAGAAATGATTTGTATTCATCTTTCGGTCTGCTTCTGAATGCGTCAGCCAGCATTTCAGAAAAGGTCTGAGCACAGCTTATAGCATATGATGCGTCGAAGTCAGGGTAGTCATTGAGGATAGCTTCAACAGCTCTGCTTTGTCCCGGATTTGCCATCTGCTTGTTACTGCCGAGTGCAAGAAGCGTTTCTTTCTGAATGTTAAGCTCCATCTGCTTTTCATTCATGAACCCGTCATCCTGTTGTCTTTTGTAGCTTATAGCTGTGTCAATTGCCGAACCTAAAACCTGACCTAAAAGCCTTTCTAATAATCCCACTTGAGTCTTCTCCTATCTGGTTATTTTCCAATGTACTTGAGTCTGTTATCGATTCTGTCAATGTTTACAACAGCCCAGCTTCTGTCCTGATTAAAGTTTTCAATCTTGCTTCCGCAGAATTCACAAGTCTTTTCAAGCTTGCTCTTGTCAGAAATCGGAGCTCCGCAGGAAGGACAGGTGAGACTGTGCTTAGAGGTTTTTTCTCTTACAATCTTTGCATACTTAAGTGCATATTTTGCTTCAAAAAGGTTTTCTCTTTCACCGGAGCAATAGTCAACAAAAGCTATGCATTTTAAAGTAAGCTCATTACCCATAACAATGTAGTCAACGAATTTGACATCAGTAACCTTTGGCTTGGAATAAGGAACCTTAGTTATATTTATTTCGTGTGAAAGCTCAGCGATAACACCCTTTGAGCAGTATTCGTTGAACACCGATAGGTCCTCCTGCTTTGTGCCGACAGCGAGAATGTACTTTTCAAGAAACTGTGCAACCTTGAAAGATTCTACCTGCATGTTGAAATCCGGAGCGTTCTTTGAAAGATAAACCTCCATAGGCTCTTTGACAACATATCCGTTTTCAATTGTACGAGGTATGTTGTTGGTAGTGGTTGGCGGATTGTTTCTTCTTGCAGCTTCTTCAATAATAACAACAATAGCCATTACAATAAATAATATTATGTATATTACGATTTCGTCCATGACGATATTTTCCCCTATAAATTTAGTATGTAGTTCTTCTTAAGTCTGTAACCTTCCAGGTTCTGTCCACAGAAACAGCCGCAACAGCTGAATCACAGTAAGGACAAACCTTTGCACCGAGTGTGTTTATCGGAGCACCGCAATGTGAACAAATTATACTTGCCATCTCGCCCTGAGCACCGGTTTCAATGAAGTAGCTGTATGTAACAGTGTACTTTTCCTGTGTGAGCCTGTTTGTGCTGCTTGGAACATACTGAAGCGCAAGCTGAAAGTATATATCAGCCTCGTCGTTTGTCTTCTTGTAGTCTGAAATAACAAGCTTGTGAACCTTTACCTGAGAGTAGGTGGTTGAAGCTGTGTCAGCAAACTGTGCAGCCATAAGCTCAATAAACTGTCTTGAGCAGGTGTCCTCAAAGTCGCTAAGGTCAGTCCTGTGAGCCTTCATTGCAGCAAAGTATTCATTAACAAAAGACTTTATGTATGTTTTTGCAAGCGACGGATTGAATTCAGGGAAGTCCTTCATTATACGCTTGAGATGGATAGACTCAACACCTGAAAGTGTTTTCGGTGTGTGCATCTGTTCTTCATCTGCAGCCTTGATTGTGTTCATAACCTCAGAAATCTGTCCCAGTGACCTTTTAACCTTTCGGATACTTGCTCTGATTTTGACATAAACAGCATATATAGCTCCGATAACAATAAGGACAATAACGAGTTTTATAATCAGCTTGATTGTTTCCTGGTCCAATCTGCGTCACCTTTCTTTTTGGTAATTATCAGCTTACAGTAAAAACAGAAGCAGAACGAAAATAAGTATGCTTGGAATACCTGTGAACAAGCAGAGCTTAAGGTAGTCAATCGGAAGGTTTCCGATGAATTTTCCTGTCTGACCGTTCATTGCAAAGAAGTAGTCTTTATCCTTGTACTTGGTGTAAAGAAGCCATGTAGGTAAAAGAGCATATTCGGTCTTTTCAACGTCAAGCTTATGAAGATACTGCTGAACGTTTACGTCATCATACTGACAAGTCTTTACGAGCTCGTCACGGCCTGTGTTTACAATTCTCTCAGAAGCTCTGTTAATGCAGGTGTCCTTGTCCTCATCGAATCTTTCAGCAAGATATCCTGCAAGATAACCGATGTTGAAAGGAACCATTTCCTTGAAATCGTATGGCTCGATAGAGTCCATAGCAGCGTCTTCTGTCTTCTTTGAAGCGTCAACAGGAACCTTTTCGAAAGAGAGGGAGCCCTCTCTGAAAACATTGTGGTGGTGAGATTCTGTAATCTCATAGTCCCCGCTTCTGTGACGTCTCTTATTAATACCGTCAGCCTTGATTGAGCCTGTGAGTGTGCCCGAATAAAGCCAGAACGGAATATATACGCCCTGAATCTTGTCTACAACCTTGTCACAATCGAAATCCTTTGGTGTAAGAGGCTTTTTGCTGAATTCCTTGAAGGAATTCATAACCTTGGATTTGTCAATCTTGAATGGTATAACATATTCAGGCTTGAAGTCTCCTATAACCTGCTCGGTCATAATTACCGGGTTAGAGCAGTATACACAGATTGTAGCTGCAGTAGCTCTGTCTGTGATAATTTCTGCACCGCAGTGTGAGCATCTGTACTGAACAAGGTCACTGCCGACAGTTCCGTCAGTAGACTGGTACTGGCTCTTGTCACCCTCAAGCTCCTGATGCTTGTCAACCTTTTCTTCGTTTAATTCGTTTTTACCTGCAGCATCAAGCTGTTCGAGTGTGAACACATCATCGCAGTATTTGCAGGTCCAGTTTTGAGTTTCGGCAGAGAACTGAAGGTCGCCACCGCAGGTTAAACATTTATAAATTACATTTCCCATACAGCGTCAGCCTCCTAGTTATTAATTTTACGACGTGTTGTAGTGGTGTGAGAGAATACGTCGCTTTTTCCTGTAAGCTTAAGCTGACTTGAAATATACTTTTCAGCCCTTGTAGCCTTTATCTTAGTCCTGCTCTGTGCAAGCAGGGAAACAGCTATAATTATTCCGGCGAGAACTGATATACCAAGTGCAAGCAACGGGTTATCAGAACTCATCATTGTAGCATTCGAAACAAGTGCGAAGTAAATACTATTTAACATCAGAAATAAACCCCTCTCGTCAAATCTGAGTTTAGTATAACATATTGCCGTAAAAAAGTCAATGTTTTTCCTTGATTTTTGCAAAAAAATATATTATATTTACTCCGCGGCGGTATATATGTGTTTGTGACAATATAATTTACCTTTTGGTTTGCGGGGCTCAGCGAAGCCATATAATCGTTAAAATCATTGATTTTACAAAGAAATTGTGTTATACTTAGAAAGGCTTTTGTCAAAGGAGGTGTCCCGTGTGAATCGGAAATGTTTTATGTATTGTGCAGGAAGCTATTACGATGGATATGTAATTCCGTCTGAAGCTGACTTTATAGTTGCGGTGGACGGTGGATATGAGCATCTGAAGAATCTTGGAATAAAGCCGCAGCTTGCAGTAGGTGATTTTGATTCGCTGGGATTTGTTCCGCAGAATGTTGAAACAGTATGTCATCCTGCTGTAAAGGATGATACAGATACTGTTCTTGCGGCAAAGCTTATGCTTGAAAAGGGTTATAAGAATTTTTATATATTCGCTGCATTCGGTGGCAGGGAAGACCACTCCTACGCAAATTATCAGCTTCTCACATGGCTTTCAAGACGGGGCGCAGATGTTTTTGCGTTTGATGACGGGTATGCATATACTGCTGTTCACAATGCAACAATTATATTTGATAAATGCTATGAAGGTGTTGTTTCAACCTTCTGTGCAGGAGAAGTCGCTCAGGGCGTTACAATGACAGGACTCAAATATACGCTTGATAACGCTATGCTTACCTGTGATAATCCTACAGGTGTAAGCAATGAATTTATAGGTGAGAGTGCAACAATCTCTGTAAAAGAGGGCACACTCTTGGTAATGTTTGAAAGAAAAAGTGATATTACACTTCCTTTGATAATCAGATAGACAAAAGAAATTTTTACAGGAGGAACCCGTTAGTGCGGGCGGTTTGATATGAATCTCGAAAAAAGACTTTACGGATATGATACAGAAATAGATTTTTATGATATTGACTATCTCCATAGAATGAAGCTTTCTTCACTTCTCAGAATATTTGCAAGACTTGCAGGGGAAGACTATACTGACAGAGGTATGAGCCACGTGTTTTTAAAGGAACACGGATATGTATTTCTTGTTTCAAAGGTTGCTTATAAAATTTACCGTATGCCTGTAATGGAGGAGAAGGTCAGAGTCAATACATGGGTTATTGGCACAAAGGGTGCAAAGTTCTTCAGAGGCTACGAGATGCTCTCTGAGAACGGTGAAAAGCTCGTAGAAGCCGAATCTGTCTGGATTTGCGTTGAGCCTGAAACACGTTCAATTGTACGTCCTTCAAGCTTTGAATGGCAGGTAGAGCCTCTTGATAAAGAAGAACTCAGCGTGCATTGCAAGAATATCAGAGCAGAGGAAATCCCGCTGTATAAGAGCCGGGAGCTTGTAATAAGCGATATCGACGGAAACGGACACCTCAACAACGCTATCTATGCCGATATAATTACAAATGCACTCACAAAGCAGGAGTTTGAAAGCGAAATCAGTGAAGTATACCTCAACTACTCCCACGAAGCATATCTCGGCGAAACGCTCGATATCTATAAGGGTAGCTCAGAGGACGGAATGACCATGCTCGCAAAAGTGGGAGAACGCCCTTGCTTTGAATGTATACTGAAATTCAGATAATTCACAAAGCTTTCACAAAGCTTGCGTATAACTACCATAAAGAAGTGCAATAATATATGTGGATTCAAAAATCCCCCTCCAATTATTAAAGTAGTAAAAAGCGGCAAGCATACATTAGCTTGCCGTACTTTTTTTGAGGTAATAAAATGATTATAGATTTTCATACACATCTTTTCCCTGATAAAATAGCACCTAAAGCCAGACAGCAGCTAATAAACAACGGGCTCAGATTCGGTAATGTCCTTGAAGCCTGTACAGAAATGACATTGAAAAGCCTTATTTCAAGAATGAATGAGTGGGGGATAGACCTGTCGCTGGTTCTTCCTATTGCAACAAAGCCATCGCAGACAAGGCATATAAACGAGTTTGCAGCCTCTCTTTCTCAATCAAGTGAAGGAAAGCTTATGTCCTTCGGCAGTATCCACCCCGACTGTGACAACTGGAAGGAAGAAATAGATAATGTTGTTTCTTTAGGGCTCAAAGGTCTCAAGTTCCACGCAGAGTATCAGGACTTTACACTCGACGAGCCGAGAATGATAAGAATATATGACTATGCCTTTTCTAAAGGACTTATAATAATCCACCACGCAGGAGTAGACCTCGGTATGCCTGCACCGTACCATACAAGCCCACAGCAGTTTGCGTTTGTTGCAAAGGAGCTCAAGGGCGGAGTTTTGATTGCCGCACACCTTGGTGGACACGGACAATGGGACGATGTTGAAAAATACATTGTCGGAAGCAACATCTATCTCGATACATCTATGGGCCAGCAGTATTATCCGAAGGAGCAGTTCCTGAGGTTTGTAAAAAACCACGGCAGCGATAAGATTCTGTTTGCCTCAGACTCACCTTGGAGCAGGGCAGACAAAGAAATCAATATAATAAATTCTCTCCCGCTTACCGAGAAAGAAAAGAAGAATATCTTCTGCGATAACGCAAAGCGACTTTTGAAGATATAAAATTACAGCGCCGATTCCCAAACGGAATTGACGCTGTTTTTCTTGTGTTATTTCATAAGCTCTTCAAGCTCGTCAATAAGCTCTCCGAACAGGGAAAGTGCCTCTGTAATCGGTGCGGTAGTGTTCATGTCAACACCTGCATCGCAAAGAAGCTCAATTGGTGTCTTTGAACAGCCACCCTTCAGAAAGCCTTTGTAAGCCTGGGCTGCCTGTGCTCCACCGCTTAAAATCTTTCTTGATAAAGCAATCGCTGCGGAATAGCCTGTCGCATACTGATATACATAGAAGTTATAGTAGAAATGCGGGATTCTTGCCCATTCCATCGCAATCTCATCATCAATCACAATGTCATCACCGAAATACAGCTTGTTTAAATCTCTGTAAATCGAGCAAAGGGTCTCTTCGGTAAGACTCTCGCCATTCTCAGAAAGCTCATTTATCTTAAGCTCAAATTCAGCAAACATTGTCTGTCTGTAAAGAGTTGTGCGGAACTGCTCAAGGAAATAGTTTATAAGATAAGCCCTGCGTCTCTTGTCGGTAGCCTTGTTCAGCAGGCTTTCCATAAGAAGTGCTTCATTGCAGGTTGAAGCAACCTCTGCCACAAAGATTACATAGTCACTGTAGCAAACAGGCTGATGCTTGTTTGAAAGATAGGAGTGAATAGCATGACCCATCTCGTGGGCAAGAGTAAACTCGCTGTCAAGCGTGCCCTTGTAGTTTAGCAGAACATAAGGGTGAACCCTCGCACCTGCAGAATATGCACCGCTGCACTTTCCGACATTTTCGTATACGTCAATCCAGCGGTTCTCAAAGCCTTCTTTGAGAATATCTTTGTAATCCTCACCAAGCGGCGAGACGGATTCCAAAACCTCTTTCTTTGCATCCTCGTATGAAATCTTTACATCACAGTCGTTTACAATAGGAGTGTAAAGGTCGTAGAAGTGAAGCTCGTCAACACCGAGAAGCTTCTTTCTCAGACGAACGTATCTGTACATGTAATCCATATTCTCGTGTACAGCGTTTATGAGGTTCTTGTATACCGAAACAGGTATCTCCGTTGAATCAAGTGCCGCCTCAAGATTTGAGCCGTACTTTCTTGCCTTGGAGTAAAAGCAAAGCTTCTTGGTCTGTGCGGAAAGAATTGCCGCAGCCGTGTTTTTGAAGCTTCCATAGGTTTCGTACATCGCCATGAAAGCGTTCTTTCTGAGCTCTCTGTCTGCCGAATGCATAAGCGGAATGTAGCTTCCGTGAGTGAGCTGATGAGTGTTACCTTCACTGTCCTTTACGTCAGGGAAGGTGAGGTCTGCATCACTGAACATACTGTAAATCTGTTCAGGAGCTCCTGCCATCTCACTGCTCATTGAAAGAAGCTTTTCTTCAGCATCGGAAAGAATGTGCTCTCTCTTTTTTCTGAGCCTGTCAAGTGAAAGCCTGTACAGCTCAAGCTCAGGTTCCTCATCGTAGAAGGAAGCAAGCTTTTCATCACTTATAGAAAGGATTTCAGGAGAAACAAACGCACAGGCACTGTTTACAGAAACAGCAGCAGAAATATATCTTGAGCAGAAATCCTGATACCTTGTGTTCTGTGTGTTCTCATCGCTTTTTCTCTGTGCATAGTTTCCAAGTGCATCAGCAAGCACGGAAACCTCATCATCAAGCTTTAAAAATTCAAAAAGAGCCTTAGCTGATTTGCTTATCTTACCCCTGTAGGTGGAAAGCGTATTTGCGTATTCCTTGAGCTTTATAAGGTCATTTTCCCAAAGCTCGTCCGTTGCGTAAATATCTTCAATAGCCCATTTGTCAGTAGAAGCAATTTCCTCTCTGAGCGGAATTTTCTTTTCGTCCATTTGTATACCTCCGGTGTAGCAGACACTTTGTCTGACTGCGTTATTCTGAACAATAAATATTATACCCCATTGTCATACTTTAGTCAATTGTGAGCTGAAAAACTTCTTGAAAAATGATAGACTGTGTGATATAATATCTTTAGCGCAAAGTCTATTACTTTTGAAAGGAATTGAAAACAATGACCTACAAGGAAGAGTTTATTAAGTTTATGGCAGATAGCGGAGTTCTCACATTCGGTGACTTTACTCTCAAGAGCGGAAGAAAGGCTCCTTATTTCATCAATGCCGGTAATTATAAGACAGGCGCTCAGCTTGCTAAGCTCGGCGGATTCTATGCTGAATGTATTAAGGAAAACGGCATCGAGGTAGAAACACTCTTTGGCCCTGCATATAAGGGAATTCCACTCGCTGTTTCTGCAGCAACAGCCCTCTACAACAAGTTCGGTATTGATGTTTCCTACTGCTTTGACAGAAAGGAAGTAAAGGACCACGGCGAAGGCGGTATGTTCGTAGGAAAGTCACTTTCTGACGGTGATAAGGTTGTTATTATCGAAGACGTTATGACATCAGGAAAGGCTCTTAGAGAGGTTCTTCCAAAGCTTAAGGGTGAAGCTGATGTTGATATTACAGGTATGATTATCACTGTAGACCGTATGGAAAAGGCACTCGACAGTGAGCAGTCTGCTGTACAGAATGCATATTCTGAGTTCGGTGTTAAGGTGTTCTCAATCGTAACAATGGAGGATATCATTGACGCTATCGAAAACGGTGTCGTAGAAGGTAAGGAATACCTCGACGCTATGAGAGCTTACAGAGCTCAGTATGGTGCAAAGTATTAAAAATAAGCCGTTTTAGGCAAGAAAAAAAGGACTGTGAAACGCAGTCCTTTGTAGTTTAAAACAAACACAACAAAATCAAAATTTGGAGAGGATGAAACGAGTATTACACTCCTCACTTACTATTATAACACATCGAAAAGTGTGTGCAACAACAATTTCATTACAATTGATGACAATTTGATTACATCACCATTGTGTTGTTTACAAAACAAAAATCATTCTCTCGGAGGATTAAAATGGATTTAGCATTTCTCTTGTTCCAGAAGGTACTTGTAATGCTTGCTTTCCTGATAATCGGATGTGTCTGCTACAAAATCAAGTTCATCACAGACGAAGGAAATAAGAGTGTTACAAACCTTGTAATGTATATTTTCACCCCTGCAATGATACTTGTGTCATTCCAGCAGGAGTTTTCAATGAAGCTTCTTAAAGGCCTTGGCGTAACAATGGCACTTAGCTGTGTCGGATATCTGCTTATTATTATCGTAACGTATTTGCTTATAAGAAAAAAAGGCTTCAGCGGTAAGGTCAATCCTGACTGTGAGATTCATAGATTCGCTGCAATATATTCAAATTGCGGATTTATGGGCATCCCGCTTGCAAGTGAGCTTTTCGGACCTGAAGGGGTCTTCTACATTACGGCGTTCCATTCTGTTTTTACGCTTCTTGTGTGGACACATGGCGTTTATCTGATAACAGGAAGCAAAAAAGATATCTCAATCAAAAAGGTTATATTAAACCCTTCTGTTATAGCAACTATCGTGGGGATTGTGCTTTTTGCTCTTAATTTCAAAATGCCTGAGCTTCTGAGCTCCGCAATGGGAAATATGAGTAGCTCAGTAGGACCGCTCGGTATGATTATTGCAGGTGTAGCTATAGCAAAATCTAACGTCGTGTCAGCAGTAAAGAACGTAAGAATTTACTTTGTCGCACTCATGAAGCTTATCGTAACACCGCTTATCCTGGCGCTCGTGCTTACAGGTGTTTTCAGAAAGCTCGGTGTCGATGAAACCGCACTCTATACCACGACGCTCGCATTCTCTTGCCCGACTGCTACAATCGGTACGATGTTTGCAATTAAGTTTGACAAGAATGCTGAAACCTCTGCACAGATTTATGCACTCACAACTGTACTGTCGGTAGTTACAATGCCACTTGTAATCTACCTGCAAAGTCTTATATAAAATCAAAGCTCTGTATATCATAACGATATGCAGAGCTTTTTGTTATATAGCATAGTCTTCAAACATATAAAGAATCTTGTTGTCAATCAGTGCATCAAGAACAATTCCCTCAGCACTGTAATCCTGCGAGAATACTTTTCCGTCAATGAGAATCTTGTTGACAAGTCCCGCCTTGTCATAGGGGAGTATAAGCTTAATCCGCTTGGCTGTAGGTGCAAGTGCCGTAGCAATCGCCTCAAGCATCCTGTCAATGCCTTCGCCGCTCTTTGCAGAAATCTTTACAGTGCTTCCGCCTGTGTCAAGCTCATCAATGTACGGTACAAGGTCGCACTTGTTGAGCACTGTGACTATAGGTATCCCGTCACAGCCAAGCTCCTTTAAAAGCTTAACTGTAACATCGGCCTGTTCCTGACAGGTCTCTGAAGAAGCATCACAAAGATGTACAATGACATCTGCCGAAGCCGCTTCTTCAAGCGTAGATTTGAACGCCTCAACAAGCTGGTGAGGGAGTCTGCTTATAAGTCCAACCGTGTCAATAAGTGTAACACTTCTGCCATCGGGAAGCTCAATTGCCCTTGAGGTAGTCTCAAGCGTTGCAAACAGCTTATTCTCTGCAAGTACTCCTGCCTGAGTAAGCCTGTTTAAAAGGGTTGACTTTCCAACGTTTGTGTAGCCAACAATTGCACATGTGAGAATATTGTCCTTCTTTCGTTTAGCTCTTGCATAGCCACGGCGCTTTTCTATCTCAGACAACTCCTCTGATAACGCCTGAATGCGTGAGCGTATGTGACGTTTGTCGGTTTCGAGCTTGCTTTCACCGGGGCCTCTTGTACCAATACCACCGCCAAGTCTTGAAAGCTTTACGCCCATTCCCGCAAGTCTCGGAAGTCGGTATTTGTTCTGCGCAAGCTCAACCTGAAGTCTGCCTTCTCGTGTGGTAGCCCTCTGTGCGAATATGTCAAGAATGAGCATTGTCCTGTCAATTGTGAAAGTGTTGCAGGCATCTTCAATGTTTCGTATCTGTGTCGCGGTAAGCTCGTGGTCGAAGATAATCCTGTCAGCTTCTGTCTGTTCGCAAAGCTGCGAAAGCTCCTCAAGCCGTCCCGAACCAATGCAGGTGCCGGGGTCAAAGGACGGTCTGCGCTGAATTACTCTTGCTACAACCTCTCCGCCTGCTGTGTCAACAAGCTCAGAAAGCTCATCCATTGAACGTTCTGCATCATACTCGCCGGTGTCAACACAAACTGTGATAACCTTGTCTCTCTGTTTTGTATTTTCAAACATAGTTTAATACCTTTCTGAGTAAATAAAAGAGCCGCAAATTAATGCGGCTCAGCTTTGTTTTGTTCCCTTACTTGGCAACTCCTAAGAACTTAACTACTGCGAGGATAATACCTACGAGTGAGTAAAGCTCGATAAGTGCTCCAACAATACCGAAAATAATTCCGATAATAGCAATGCTTGCGAGAACACCGATAAGTATACCAATTACAGCACCTACAACGATGTAGATAACAAGTGCAATAACAAGTGACTTGACATCCTTTTCCTGTACCTGCTGGTTAATTGGGAAGAATGGTGCGAGCTGTTCCATAATATTTTCACCTCACCTTTATATATCTATATTATACTACAAAGAATTGTGATTGTAAAGTGAAAATTGTGTGAAAATCGCTTTATTTATATAAAATAAACAGTAAATATATCAAGAAAACAAATAAAATCTTTCAAAATACTATGGAAATCTGTTTCGAAATGTAGTATAATAAAATAAGTATATTTATAATGGCAGAAGAAGTGCCTGGTTGTTAGTTTTTTGACAAAAGAATGATTCTTTTTCCGATTGGGGAATGGTGATAAATATGAAGAAATATGACGTAATAATCGTCGGTGCCGGTGCAGCAGGTCTGTCCGCAGCACTGACTCTTTCAGAGAAGCTCAAGGTTCTTGTTATATGTAAGGGAGAAAAACAGCTTTGTAATTCTAATCTTGCACAGGGCGGTATCGCGGGTGTGTATAACAGCCCTGAAGACAGTCCTGAATTTCATAAGCATGATACCTTCGTCGCAGGCGGTTTTGAAAATGACCCTGTTACAACCGATATCCTCGTTAATGAAGCAAAAACAGATATCCATAGGCTGATTGAGTTCGGCGTTGATTTCGATAAGAAGGAAAACGGTGATTATCACAGAACGCTCGAAGGCGGTCACGGTAAGCACAGAATATTCCACAATGCCGACGCAACAGGTCACGAGATTGTTGTGAAGCTCCAGGCTGCTGTCGAAAAGCTTCCTAATGTTGATTTCCTCGATAACGCACTTCTGTGTAGTATCAAGAAGGTCAATGGAGGATTTGTTCTTGATATTCTCAAGGATGAAAAGTTTGATACCTATTGCTGTCAGTACGCAGTTCTGTGTACAGGTGGTATAGGCAGAGTGTATGAGTTTACTACCAATTCCTCGATTGCAACAGGCGACGGTATCGCATTTGCGTATAACATGGGTGCAAGAATCAAACATCTGAGCTATATCCAGTTTCACCCTACTGCGTTCAACAATAAGAATACACGTGAGTGCTTCCTTATATCTGAAGCGGTAAGAGGTGAGGGCGCATATCTGCTTAACTGCAACAAGGAACGCTTTATGCATAACTACGATAAGAGACTTGAGCTTGCTCCACGTGACGTTGTTTCTCATTCAATTATCTTTGAAGCTAAGAGAACCGGCTCAGATGACTTCTATATCGATATCTCACATAAGGACAGCGAGTTTATCAGAAACCGTTTCCCTATGATATATTCAAATCTTCTTAAAGCGGGCTATGACCTTACTAAAGACAGCGTGCCGATATTCCCGTGTCAGCATTATCTGATGGGCGGTATAGATGTTGACAGCAGCTCTCAGACTTCTGTTGACGGTCTGTATGCATGCGGAGAGTGTTCGCATACAGGAGTTCACGGTAATAACCGTCTTGCATCAAATTCACTTCTTGAAGCACTAGTATTCTCAAGACGTGCCGCAGAGCATATAAATAAGCGTCATTTTGATGAAAGCTTTAGTCCTGTGTATGAGTTTGTCCACGACGAAAATGCAAGCCCTATTCCAAAGGGACTCAGAACAAGTATACGAGCAATAATGCAGAAGGCGTATTTTGTAATGCCTGACGTAGATGCATTGTTCCCTGGCTTTGAAAAGGTCAAGGAAATAAAGGAGCTTCTTGAAAGAGGAAAGTTCCTCGTTAACAAGGACTATGTAGAAGCAAGAGCACTTGCAACTGTCGCATATATCATACTTAAGGAAGCTATTGCAATAGCTTCTGAAAATGCAGAGATTACAAGAAGCGATGTTAAGTAATAAAGCCTTTTGTATCGTAACTATATCGCTTTCGAGCGTGTGGTTTCTTCTGTGTTCGTTTGCAGTGCAGAATTTCTTTTCAGGGCACCTAGCTTCGTATCTGCTGCTTGTGTATGTGAGCGGATTTTGCCAGGTAGGTCTGGGAAAGTACTTCTTTGTAAAAGCCTATAAGGAACGTAAAACGTTCAGCAAAAAAGAATTTGCAGTGCTTTGCTGTGTCTTTCCCACCGTGCTGCTAAGTGTGGTAACAATTATCCTGCTCGCATTAAGAGCGGATACAGAACTTACACTGACAGCAGTTGTAATCGCAATGGGAACACTTTTGTATAACATATTGTTTGGCTTTATTGAAAAAAGATTTTTTAAGAAATAGGAGTGTGTGTTATGAAGCTTATGCAGTTTCAGGTAGACGACCTTATTAAGTCAGCCCTCGCTGAAGATATTAACTATATCGACGTTACAACAGATTACCTTGTTGACGAGAACGCTGTATCTACTGCAAGATATGTCGCAAAGGATGACGGCGTGCTCTGCGGTATCGACGTTGCTTTCAGAGTTTTCAAGCTCCTCGATGATAACGCAAAGTGCGAGATTTATATAAACGATGGCGCAAAGGTAAAGAAGGGCGATATCATCGCCAGATTCACAGCAAAAACAAGAGCACTTCTCAAGGGAGAAAGAACAGCCCTTAACCTCATTCAGCATATGTCAGGTATCGTAACTGCTACAAACAAGTGCGTAGAGCTTATCGAAGGCACAAACGCAAGCGTTGCCGATACAAGAAAAACACTCCCGGGACTCAGAGTAATCCAGAAGTATGCGGTTACAGTAGGCGGAGGAAAGAACCACCGCTATAACCTCTCTGACTGCGCTATGCTCAAGGATACTCATATCGATGCCTACGGTTCAATGACAAAGGCTGTCGAAAAGCTCAGAGATGGTATGGGACATACTACAAAGATTGAAGTCGAGGTTGGTTCACTCGAAGAACTCAATGAAGCTCTCTCACTCGGTGTTGAAATCATTATGCTCGATAATATGAGTATCGAGGATATGACAAAGGCTGTTGAAATTACAGCAGGCAGAGCTAAGCTCGAGGCTTCGGGTAATGTTACACACGAAAGAATCAGAGCTATCGCTGAAACAGGTGTTGATATCATCTCGCTCGGTGCTCTTACACATTCGGTAAAAGCTTTTGATATCTCGATGAAAATTGATAAGTAAGTATAATAAAGACTATCGGAAGGGGTGACTTTCAATGGCAAGTATTATGGATAGCGAAAGACAGTTCCATATAAAAACTACAGCCGAGGATGTCGGCAGATATGTTATTCTTCCGGGTGACCCGGGCAGAGTACCTAAAATAGCACAGCTCCTCGATGACGCAAAACAGGTTGCCTGCAACAGAGAATACAACGTCTATACAGGCTATCTGCTCGGTGAAAAGGTCACAGTATGCTCAACCGGTATCGGAGGTCCTTCTGCCGCTATCGCTGTTGAAGAGCTTATAAAGTGCGGTGCCGATACATTTATCAGAATCGGTACAAGCGGTGGAATGGATTTGGAGGTTTCCGGCGGTGACCTTGTAATCGCTATGGCTTCTGTAAGAGGCGAGGGAACAACCTATGAGTATCTCCCGAAGGACTATCCCGCAGTAGCAACCTTTGAGGTCGTCGAAGCTCTAAAGCAAGCCGCTGAAATTACCTCAACAGACGAAATCGGTAACAGATACCATATCGGCGTTGTTCATGCCAAGGATAGCTTCTATGGAGAGGTAGAGCCTGAGGGTTCTCCTGTCGAAGCTGATATAAAGTATAGATGGAACGCATATCTGCGTTGCGGCTGCCTTACTTCTGAAATGGAAAGTGCAGCACTTTATGCAGTTTGTACAGCCAGAAGAAAGCGCTGCGGTGCAGTGTTTACAGCACTTTGGAATGTCGAAAGGTCGAAAAATAACCTTCCCGATAAGGTGACTCACGATTCCTCAAGAGCTATCAGATGCGCAGTTGATGCTATAAAAATCCTCATCGAAAAGGATAAGAAAGCATACAATGGATAAGCTCTTGTTTGCACAGGCGTGCGAAAATGTTATAAACAGAGAAAGACAGCAGGAGGGTATCGGAACACTCGGAGAAAAAACTCTCCACGCTGTTTTGAAGGAATACTATGAGCCATATGCCGAAAACCACGAAGTCAAGGTGGGAAGCTTTGTCGCAGATATCGTGGGTGAAAACGGTATAATTGAAATTCAGACTGCGAACTTCGGTAAGCTTATTAAAAAGCTGGATGTGTTTTTAGAGTATTGTGATGTAACGGTTGTCCACCCGATAGCCGCAAGAAAGCACCTCATCTGGCTCGACGGAAAAACAGGCGAGCTTGTCGATAAGCGTAAATCTCCCAAGCATCTTACAATCTATGATGCAGCTGATGAGCTGTATGTTATAAGATATGCACTGGATAATCCGAGGTTTCACTTGAGACTTTGTCTTCTTGAGGTCGAGGAAACAAGGTTTGTCGGAAAGAATAAAAAGAACAGACGTGAGGGAAGCCTTCGTGTCGACAGAGTACCGATTGCACTTCTCGACGAGGTGGAGTTTGACTGCCCCGACGACTACAAAAAGTTTATTCCCGCAGGGCTGCCTGAGGAGTTTACCTGTAAGGATTTTGCGAAGCTTGCAAAAACACATACAGGTAATGCGAGACGAATAATCAATATTCTTATCTATCTTGAAAAGGTCTGTTTTGTCCGAAAGGGTAAAAACAGAGAGTATATATACAGAATAAAGGAGTAACAAATAAGCTATGAAAAAGAGACTGATTTCTATTGTGACCGTCTTTGTGATGGTCATAACAATAGCCGGCGGATTCATCGGAATCGACGCTGCTGCTATTACCTTCGACAACGATGTTCAGCTTAATTCAGAAGCAGCATATATGATTAACCTCGATACAAACGAGGTCGTTTATGCAAAGAATTCTGACCAGCAGAGAGTTCCTGCTTCTCTCACAAAGATTATGACCTGCCTCATCGTTTTAGAGGCGTATAACGGCGATGCGGAAAAGCTTCAGAGTATTTCTGCAAGCGGCGGCTCGGCTGCCTTTGACGAACTTGACGGAACGGGCTGTTCAAATGCAGATATCCGTAGAGGCGAGGAGGTTACATATTATGACCTTCTCCACGCACTTATGATTCCTTCGGGCTGTGAAGCCGCAAATATTCTCGCTATTGATATGTGCGGAAGTATTGAGGCTTTCGTCGAGAAGATGAACGAAAAGGCTCAGGAGCTTGAAATGACAGGTACTCATTTCTCTAATGCTCACGGCCTCTTTGCTGATAACAACTATACAACCTGCGAGGATATGGCAAAGCTCTCTATCTACGCTATGAATAAGTATCCTCTGTTTATGGAGATATGCAGTAAGCCTTCTTATGTAATGACTCCGACAGAAGAGCATCCTGAAGGCACAAAGATTATCGCTTCAAATAAGATGCTTATCGAAGGCTCACAGTACTATTACCGCTTTGCTAAGGGTATCAAAACAGGTTTCCTTGATGCCGCAGGCAGATGTCTTGTATCAACAGCGGAAAGAAACGGCTATACCTATATGATTGTAACAATGGGTGCAGACGGATACGACCAGGACGGCAACTCGACAATGTATAACTGTCTTGACCATAAGGAGCTCTACGACTGGGCATTTACAGAGCTTGAGTATACAGTTATCGTTGACGAATCATCAGAAAAGGGTGAGGTAGCTGTTGAATACGGCAAGGCTGATTATGTCTGTGTTAGACCTCAGATTTCCTATTCAAGACTCTGGCCACAGAACGTTCCTGTCAGCCAGATAAGACAGAAGATTACTCTCGATAAGAGCGTTGTCGCTCCCGTCGAAGTAGGACAGAAGCTCGGTACACTTGAACTGACCTACGACGGACAAACTGTTATTACAGTTGACCTCGTTGCTGTTTCCGGTGTCGAAAGAGATGACGTGAAGTCTGACGTAAAGGTTTCTAAGTCGTTTACAGAATCAAACCACTTCAAGATTGCCATAATCGTCGGAGTCGGTGCGGTTTTACTCTATATTCTCATATTCGCTGCAGTAATGTTCCATAAGAGAAGCAAGCGTAAGTACGAAGAAGAATACGATGATGAGTACGAGGACGAGTATGACGATGAGTACGACGAGTACGATGATTACGAGGACTAAGAGATAAATTGTAGTTGCATTTAGTCGAAAAATGTGGTATAATTATATTTTAAAGCGGATGCAGAGAGGTGAAGTATGCGTAAGGTAACAATCATAACCGGACATTACGGTAGCGGTAAATCCAACATTTCTACAAATCTTGCTATGGAAGCTGCGGCAGAAGGGAAGAAGGTTACGGTCGTAGACCTTGATATAGTTAACCCGTATTTCAGAACAGCAGATTTTGCAAAGATGTTTGAGGAAAACGGAATCGAGCTTATCACACCTTCCTATGCAAACACAAACCTAGATATTCCGGCACTTAATTTTGATATCGAAAGAATTGCCAAGAGCGACGGATATCTTATTATCGATGTGGGCGGTGATGACGACGGAGCAATAGCTCTCGGAAGGTTTTCAGCAGCCCTCAATGAATTCGGTGACAACCTCGATATGTTTTATGTGATTAACAGATACAGATATCTTACAAAGGAACCGTCAGAAGCGGTTGAGCTTATGTATAATATCGAAACTGCATCAAAAATAAAGCATACAGGTATCATAAATAACTCAAATCTCGGATGCGATACACTGGCTGATACAGTTATTTCATCCCTGCCATATGCAGATATGGTGTCACAATCAGTAAATCTTCCGATAGTTTTCTCTACAATTCCAAGAAGACTGGGCGTCGACGATAACAGATTCAAGCCGATTGAAATCTACGTCAAGCCTTTCTGGGAAAGATAGAAGGCTGTCGCTTGTAAACCCTTTTATGAAAGGAGAAGAGGAAAAATGGCAAAGATGACTGTCAGAACAGAAAGATGTAAAGGCTGTGGACTTTGTGCACAGGCATGTCCAAAGAATATTGTTGCGATTAATAAGGAAAAGCGTAACAAGGCAGGATATTTTACAGCTGAATGTACAGACGATAATGCTTGCATCGGATGCGCAATGTGTGCTATGATGTGCCCTGACTGCTGTATTACAGTAGAAAAGTAAAACCCTATTTATACTATAATCGAAGGGAGTAAAAAACTTGGAAAAGAATTTAATGAAGGGTAATGAAGCACTCGCTGAAGCTGCAATGCGTGCCGGCTGTAAGTGCTTCTTCGGATACCCAATAACACCACAGACTGAGCTTGCTGCATATATGGCAAAGCGAATGAATAAGAATGGCGGCGTGTTCCTTCAGGCTGAATCTGAAATCGCTGCAATCAATATGGTTCTCGGAGCTGCTTCAACAGGTGTAAGAGCTATGACATCTTCGTCATCTCCCGGAATCTCACTCAAGAGCGAGGGTATCTCATATATCGCTGGCTCTGACCTTCCTTGCGTAATTATAAACGTTGAAAGAGGCGGCCCTGGTCTCGGCGGTATCCAGCCATCACAGGCTGACTACTGGCAGGCAACAAAGGGACTCGCTCACGGCGACTTCCACCTCCTCGTATATGCACCTGCTTCCGTTCAGGAAATGGTTGATATGGTTATCAAGGCTTTTGATAAGGCTGATACATACCGTATGCCTGCTATGATTCTCGCCGACGGTCTCCTCGGTCAGATGATGGAGCCGGTTACATTCCCTGAAATCGAACAGAAGACACACGATAAGTCTTCATGGGCAGCTAACGGCCATAAGGGTCAGAGAGAGCACCACATCATCAACTCACTCTACCTCACTCCTGAAGAGCTCGAAAGAACTGTCGTTGAGCGTTTTGCTAAGTACGATACAATCAAGCAGACAGAAACTGACGCTGAGCTCTATATGACAGAAGACGCTGACATCCTCGTATGTGCATTCGGTGCAACTGCAAGAGTTGTTAAGAGTGCTGTAAACGAAGCAAGAGAAATGGGCATCAAGGCTGGTATGTTCAGACCTAAGACTGTATGGCCATTCCCTGTAAATGAGCTTCAGGAAGCTTCAAAGAATGCTTCACAGATTCTTTCTGTTGAAATGTCAATGGGACAGATGATTGACGATATCAAGCTTGCACTTAACTGCTCAAAGCCGGTTGAGTTCTTCGGAAGAACAGGCGGCGTAATTCCTACACCTGCTGAAGTTCTTGCAAAAATCAAAGCTATGGGAGGTAATAAGTAATGGCTGTTGTATTTGAAAGACCAAAGTCACTCTGTGACGTTCCTCTGCATTACTGCCCGGGCTGTACACACGGTATAGTTCATAGACTCGTTGCTGAGGTAATGGATGAAATGGGTATCGAAGGCGATACAGTAGGTGTATGTCCGGTTGGATGCTCTGTAATGGCATATAATTATTTCGGTTGTGATATGATTGAAGCACCTCACGGCAGAGCTCCTGCTGTTGCAACAGGTGTAAAGAGGTCAAATCCTGATAAGTTCGTATTTACATATCAGGGAGACGGAGACCTCGCTGCTATCGGTACCGCTGAAACTGTTCACGCTGCTACAAGAGGCGAGAACATCGTTGTTATCTTTATCAATAATACAATCTACGGAATGACAGGCGGACAGATGGCTCCGACAACTCGTCCCGGACAGGTAACTCAGACAACTCCTTTCGGACGTAATCCTGAGCTCGCAGGCTACCCTGTAAGAGTAAGCGAAATGCTCTCAACACTCACAGGCGTTGCTCTTGCTCAGAGAGTTGCTGTTGACAGCGTTGCGCATATCAGAGAAGCTAAGAAGGCTATCAGAAAGGCTTTCGAAAACCAGAAGGAAAAGAAGGGCTTCTCAATCGTTGAGGTACTCTCAACTTGTCCTACAAACTGGGGACTTACTCCTACCGATGCTCTTAAGAGACTTCGTGAAGAAATGATTCCTTACTATCCTCTCGGAGTATATAAGGATTCTGTTGCAGGAGGTAATGACTAATGAATTATAATATCTTACTCGCAGGCTTCGGCGGACAGGGCGTTCTTTTTGCAGGAAAGCTCCTCGCATATTGTGCACTTATCTCTGAAAAGGAAATCTCCTGGCTCCCATCATACGGCCCTGAAATGCGTGGCGGTACATGTAACTGCTCTGTATGTATTTCTGATGAACCAATCGGTTCTCCGCTTGTTACAGAACCAAACGTGTTCGTAGCTCTCAACCAGCCTTCGTTCGATAAGTTTATCGGCAAGGTTAAGGAAGGCGGAAAGGCATTCGTAGACAGCACTCTTGTTGAAACAAAGTGCGACAGAACAGATATCGAATGCTTCTATGTTCCTGCTACTCAGCTCGAAGCTGACAACGACCTTCCAAAGGGCGCAAATATTATCCTTCTCGGAAAGGTTCTTCAGGAAACAGGTATGTTTACTGATGAGGTTATCCGCAAGGCTCTCGAAAAGATTGTTCCACCGGCTAAGGCTTTCCTTATCGACAACAACCTCCGTGCAATCGGCATCGGCAGAGCTCAGTAATCCAATAATAACAATGTTCGGACTGCCGTACTTGCGGCAGCCCGTTTGTTATCTCTTGAAAGGGGAATACAAATGAAGCTTTTATTTGTAGGCGACGTCGTCGGCGAAATAGGATGTAGCTTCCTTGAAAAAAATCTGTATGAGATTAAAAAGCAGTACGGTATAGATGTTACCGTAGTCAACGGTGAGAACTCTGCACAGGGTAACGGTATCACAAAGCCGTCAATGATGCAGCTTGTCGGCATGGGAGTCGACGTAATTACAACGGGAAATCATTGCTTTAAACGAAGAGATTACGTCGAAATGTTTGATAAGAATGATTTTCTTCTCCGCCCGCTTAATTACCCGGACGGAGTTGTCGGACACGGAAGCTTTGTACTTGACCTCGGTAAAACACGTATTGCGGTTTTAAATCTCCAGGGTGTTGTCTATATGGAACCGCTCGACAACCCGTTTACCTCTATAGATAAAGCCCTTGATAATATTGATACACCGAATATTTTTATAGATTTCCATGCCGAAGCAACAGCCGAGAAAAAGGCTATGGGACAGTATCTTGCCGGTAAGGTTACAGCAGTTTTAGGAACACACACACATGTCCAGACGGCTGACGAAACTATCCTGTATAACCATACCGCATATATAACAGATGTAGGTATGACAGGTCCTGAGGTGTCTGTGCTTGGTGTGGAAAGTAAAATCGCAATTGATAAACAGAGATTTCATTATCCTGTGAAGTTCGAGGAAAGTAAGAATCCTTGCTTTATCAATGCCGTAGTGGTGGATTTCGATGAAAAGCTAGGCAAGGCGAACAAAATAGAGAGAATTATTTGGAGATAGTTAACAAACTTTAAAAAAACACTTGAATTTTTTATTCCTATAGTTTATTATTAAAACATAATATCAAATTATAGGAGGGGAATGTATGGAGATTTTAAAGGTATCTGCCAAGTCAGTTCCTAATTCCGTTGCGGGTGCAATTTCTGGGGTAGTTAAAGAAAAAGGAGAAGTCGAGGTCCAGGCTGTTGGAGCAGGAGCTGCTAATCAGGCTATCAAAGCCGTAGCAATTGCAAGAAGCTATCTTGCAACAACGGATATTGATTTAATCTGTGTTCCCGAATTTGCAAATGTAAATATCAATGGTGAAGAAAGAACAGCAATCAGATTGATTTGTCAGACGAGATAACATCGTGAAAAAGAGCAGAAAAGAGTTTCTGCTCTTTTTGTTTTATATAAACAAAAAGTAAAATTATAATTTGTGCAAAAATACTTTAAAAAACTATTGACAAACTATGCTCACAACTGTATAATTGTATTAAGCTAATAATACAGATTGAGGAGGTTAATAATGAGCTGGAATATTTCAAATGACAGACCGGTTTATATTCAGCTTGTCGAAGAGCTGACAATGAGAATTGTGTCAGGAGTGTACAAGCCCGGCGAACGAATTGATTCTGTAAGGGATTTTGCTCAGCAGGCAAAGGTTAACCCTAATACGATGCAAAAAGCACTTGCAGAAATCGAGCGCAATGGACTGGTTTATTCGCAAAGAACAGCCGGAAAATTTGTTACAGAAGATAAGAAGATAATTGAAAAAGCGAGAAAAAGTATTGCAACAGCAGAGTTAGAAACCTTTATGCTGAAGATGAAAAAGTTAGGTTATAACAAAGAAACAGTATTAAGTTTTATAAGTGATGCAAAGGAGAATAACAATGAGTGAAATTGTAATTAGATGTACAGACCTTATTAAAATGTATGG
This sequence comes from Oscillospiraceae bacterium, assembly GCA_017396665.1. Lineage (GTDB taxonomy): Bacteria > Bacillota > Clostridia > Oscillospirales > Ruminococcaceae > UBA7477. The sequence goes on from JAFQLH010000035.1 coordinate 79,743, forward strand.
CAATGTAGCTGCATTGAAGGGTATAAATCTCGAACTTGAAAAAGGCAAAATTATAGGTCTTCTTGGCCCTAATGGCTCTGGAAAGACTACGCTTATTAAGCTGATTTGCGGTCTTCTTACTCCGACTTCAGGCGATGTCGAGGTTATGGATATGAAAATCGGTGTCGAAACAAAGAAGATAGTTTCATACCTTCCCGACAGAAACTATATACCTGAGAAAATGACTGTTTCACAAGCAGTAAATCTGTTTGCTGATTTCTATGAGGACTTTGACAGATTAAAAGCGGAAAGAATGTTTGCGGAGCTCGGAATTCAAAGCAATCTGGTTTTCAAGAATATGTCGAAGGGAACAAGAGAAAAAGCACAGCTTGTTCTCGTTATGAGCAGAAATGCGCAGGTGTATATCCTTGATGAACCAATCGCAGGCGTTGACCCTGCCGCAAGAGAGTTTATACTCAATACAATTATCAGTAATTACAATCCGGAGTCAACACTTATTATATCAACACACCTCATCGCAGATATCGAGAATGTTCTTGAAGATATTATATTTATCAAGGACGGAAATATCGAAATGCATAAATCGGTAGATGAAATAAGAGAAGAAAACGGTATGTCAGTAGACGAAACCTTCAGGGAGGTGTTCAGATGCTGAAAAAGCTTATAAAATATGAGCTGAGCCTTTTTGAGAAAAAGCTGGTTCATTATTACCTGTTCTTTATCATATTTTCTTTGGTTATGGGTTTTGTGCCTCAGTTTATGATTAATAATTTTGAGGTTACCGTTGCACAGACTCTTAACGAAATAATGTATATGTTTTATCTGGTAGCTGTGTTCTATGCTGTTTTATCACCGTTATTTGTAGGACACGTTGTTGCAAAAAATATGATGTTTTCCGATAATGCGTATCTGGTCAGAACATTGCCTATAAAAGTAAACCTGTTTGTTGTATGCCATGTCCTTGTGACATATGTTGTTTTTATGATAAATGCTTTTTTACTCTGGCTGGAGCTTAGTATTTCGCTTACGGATAATTCGTATGTTTCTATGATTTCAGCTACATTCGTAAAACAAATAAAAGATGTAGCCCTTGATGTAAAACAAACTCCAATGATTCTAGCTGTGTTAGCGGGATTCACCATTGTGACAATACTTTTTGTCGTATTCAACGAGCTGTGTGTTCTATTTGTAAAGGAGTGTTTTCATAAGAACGAAAAACGTCCTAAGTATGTAATTATGCTTTTGTCGCTCCTGTTACTCTGTGTGCTTATGCTTCTTCTGGTAAGTAGCGACGAATATGAAACTCTGCTGAACTACACAATTGTGTTTGCAGTGTTTTCTGTAGTTGAAGGTATAATTATCACAAGAATGAACAAAACATGCTATAACCTCACGTAAAGGAAGTGAAAACATGCTAAGTAAGCTTTTCAAATACGAATTCAATAAACAGCTTGGAATGTTAGGGAAGGCAATATTGATTATTATAGCTTCGGTGTTAGGTGCAAATCTTGTTATATATCTTTTAGAAGCATCAAAGGTTGCTGATGCCGGCGGAGTAAAAATGTTTTGTACTATACTTTCTCTTATAACAACACTGGCAATATATTTTCTTTGCTTCCTTGCACCGATTTTCAGCTCAATAAGCTATAACAATAACATAAGCTCTGATACAGCATATCTTATGAATACACTGCCGACAACGGGAGGACAAAGAGTTCTTTCTAACTTCTTTGCAAATTATCTGTGGACACTTATATCTGTTTTTGTCGGACTGACGATAAGCATTATAAACCACAAGAGTCAGTTTTTAAATGTAGAAGTATTAGAGAATCTAGTCAGAGATGCTATCAAGGAAAAGCCATTATTACTTACCTTTATCGTTATTACAGTCCTGTTTTTTATAGCAGCAATAACAATGGCAAATATCATGGTTAATTCGCTGACAATCCGATTTACAGATAATAAGGTTCTTGCAAGCATATTAGCAGCCTGCACTTATCTCGTATTTGCTGGTGCTTTGATCATTAGCTGGATTGCAGGAGCATCGCTTAAAATGGAGCTTTGGACAATTTTTGCACTGGAGTGTGTAGTGCTGTTTATTATAACATTTATAAGCTATCTTTCATCGGCAAGAATTCTTAACAGGCATATAAACATAGTATAAATAATTCCCATAGAAATGGCAGTCGTAAAGCATTTTAGCTACGACTGCCATTCTATTTTAATAAAACTCGTCATAAAATAAAACAAGCAGTCCAAATGAACTGCTTGTTTCAGAATTAGTCTTCTAAATTCTTGAGCTTTTCGAGACAGCCAGGGCAGATAGCCTTGTCCTTGAAAAGAATAATGTCATCAGGGCTTCCGCAGAAAATACACTTTCTCTGGAACTTCTTAAGGATAATCTTGTCATCTTCTGTGTAGATTTCGATTGGGTCCTTAATGTTAATGCCATAAATTCTTCTCAGCTCGATAGGAAGAACGATTCTTCCGAGCTCGTCTACTGGTCTTGTGATTCCTGTTGATTTCATAGTCATAATCCCCTTGAAAAATTTCAAACGTATTCGTTCGATGTATATATTTTACGAAAAAAACGACATTTTGTCAAGATTTAGAATTGATTGTATAGTATATTTTGTCTAATTTTGTTTCTTTGCACAAAAATTAAGCGTGCGATTGTATAAAATGACAACTTGAATTTGAGAAAGGTTACAAAATGAGTGTATTTATATCTGTGTCAATATTATTGTCTCTTGTATTTTCGGCAGCTCTTGGACAAATAAGCGAGCTCTCAAATAACATTTTAACAGCTTCAGAAGGAGCTGTTAAATTAACTTTGACGCTTCTTGGCTCTATGGCATTCTGGGGAGGCGTTATGAGAATCGCAGAGAAAAGTGGTTTCACAAAAAATTTGGCAGTATTGTTCAGACCTATTCTACGAAAGCTCTTTGCGGGTATAGCTGTTGACGGTAAAGCATTTAATTCGATAGTCATGAATATTACAGCCAACATTATTGGGATGGGAAACGCTGCTACACCACTGGGAATAAAAGCGATCAAGGAGCTTGCAAAGGAAGAAGGTGCAACCGACTATGCTACAAGAAATATAATCTCTTTTGTAGTGATTAATACAGCATCAATTCAACTTATACCTACAACAATAGCAACACTCAGGGCAGCACACGGTTCATCAGTTCCGATGGAGATTCTTCCTTCGGTTATTGTTACTTCGTGTGTTGCGTTGTTTGTAGGATTAACACTGGTATTTATTCTTGATGGAGTATTCAAGAACAGGGGAGTGAAAAAGCATGAATCTGAGTGATTTCGTTGTTCCTGCCTTTGTTTCAGTAGTATTTGTCTACGGTGTGTATAAAAGAGTCGATGTCTTTGAAGCGTTTGTTGAAGGTGCAAGCGAGAATATAAAAACAGCCTTTGATATTCTTCCTGCGCTGATAATACTTATGACTGTAATATCAATGCTAAATGCGTCGGGTATAGTTTCTTTCGTTTCTGACAGTCTGAGTCCGGTGCTGTCTGAGATAGGTTTTCCCGGAGAA
>JAFQLH010000036.1 GCA_017396665.1 Oscillospiraceae bacterium
AGCTCTGCTGCGATATCCATTCCGTCCTCACGACTGCCGAGGTTTATATCAAGAAATATAACATCGTATCCGCTGCCGAGGCTCTGTATAAGCTCCGCTCCGTTATCAAAGCAGAAGAACTCTGTTTCAACGCACTTTTCGGAAAAGAACTCCGCTACTCCGCTTTGCAGCTTCTGCTGAAAGGAAAGCTCGTCCTCGCATATTGCTATCTTCATCATCTCACCTCCGATTAAAACAGTATAGCATATTTTTGGGGTGATTGCAAGAATAAACTGGTCTATCCGTAAAACGCCCCTTTTCCGAACGTAGATTTACGAACGGGTTTCCGAACGAAAAATCCCCTGAAATCGCTAGGTTTTCAGGGGATAATTTTTTGTCCGTAAAACGAACGTTTTTCGGATATTTGAAACGTGTTATATTGTTACCAGTAAACTTAAGCGTTTAACTTAAATGCCAGCAGCCAGTCCACAGCATTGACTACCTCAATGCCGTCATAATCACCCAGAGTGAATCTGTCAAGTGTGATGATGGTCTTTGCATAGTTGTCGGAAATATTGCGGAGAGGTGTTATCTCACGCTGGAAAGTGTTTTCATCGGTAAGCGAGGCAGTGACCTGATAGTACCATATCCTGTCGTTCTTTTCTGCAACAAAGTCAACCTCAGTAAGTCCTACCTTGCCGATGTTCACCTTGTAGCCTCTGCGAAGAAGCTCAAGGTACACGATATTTTCAAGTGAAAAACCAAGATCGTAGTTCTTTCTGGGCAACAGGTGGCGGCGTATTCCCATGTCAACAATGTAGTATTTCTGATTGGTTTTCAGCAGCTGTTTTCCTAATACATCATATCGCTCGACAGGATAGAATACAAACGACTCTGTAAGTGCCTCAATGTAGTCAGCTACGGTGTTTGCTGATACCTTTCGCCCCGTAGATACAATGTAGTCAGATATGCTCTTTACCGAGATAAGACTGCCGATAGAGCCTGCAAGAAATTTTGCGATATTCTTCAGCAAGGCTATATCTGTAACCTTGCGTTTAGTGGGATCACTCTCTCTGCGTTTCTGACGCTCCTCGATATCATTGATGATTATGGTGTTGTATATACCCTCAAGGTACATATCAGACTTCTCTCTGTTTCTGTCCATAACCGAGATATACGGCATTCCGCCGTTCTGCATATACTCCGCAAAAAGAGTATCGTTATCAGTTCCGCTGTTAAGCTGACAGTATTCCGCAAAGGAAAGCGGCAGCATAGATATTTCAATATATCTGCCTGAAAGCAGCGTTGCAAGCTCACCCGAAAGCAGGTTTGAGTTGGAGCCTGTGATGTATATGTCCACATTATCCTTTATATAAAGGCTGTCAACAACTTTTTCAAAGCCCTCTACCTTCTGCACCTCATCAAGAAAAATGTAGGTGTATCTGTCCTTATGGAGTCTGTCCTTGAGATAGCTATACAGTTTTTTGTAGTCCTGAAGCTCCTCGTAATCCATATCCTCAAAGTTAATGAATACGATCTGCTCCTGCTGTACGCCTGTTTCAAGCAGATGATCACGATACATTGTCAGCAGGGTGGATTTTCCGCATCGACGGATACCCGTAACTACCTTGATGACCTTTTCCTCACGCCACATTTTCAGCGTTTCGAGATATTCAAGTCTTTCTACCATATCAGCACCTCCTCGATATATTCCCATTATAGCACTATTATGTCCGCTTGTCAATAAAATATTCCCATTTCGGAATATCTATAACTTAACTTGAAGTTTTATTCCGATTTAGAACGAATTATTATGGCGCATTTAATCATAGTCCAACATCTGACGATTGAATCTGTTCTCATAAATTCTGATAAGCGCTTCTACATATTCCTTGAATTGCGCAAGCTCGTATGGTCCCTCGCTGAACATTTTGCCATCCACAAAGCTCACCGTATTCATTACGAAATGGATGTGCCAGTGATCGGTGTCCTCGTGTACAGAAAAGATTATCTGATACCGCTGACTATAATATGCGCTTATCTGAAATGCAAGAGTATACAGCTCATATCCCATAAGCACTAAATTCTTATCAGGGCTGACTATGAAATGCCTTACGTATCTGCCCTCGGTCTTTCTGAAAAATTTCTTTGTATACATCATTTCCTGAAATGCAGAATACAGGGTTTCCTGCTTGAGAGTCTTGCAAAGTTCAATGAGAACTATGAAGTCAGGTACAAAGGCTATTATACCGATAACGGCAATATCCGCCACATCGCAGAGAACGATATTCTCAGAAATGCGGCTGATTCCAGCGAAATACTTGAGATATTCAGGCTGACCGACGCACAGAATCAGCCCGCACCATTCATGAATATGATGCTGCTTGGGATAGGCTGCATTGCGTCTGTCAGATCGCTTCTGACACAGCAGGGGTATACTCAGTTTCCGCTTGTTGTACTGTCACCTTCAAATGCTGAGAAAGCTATAATTGAGCTAATCCGAATTTTTTGCGACAACAATAAGCCAATCAGACTGAGAAAGGGATTCGAAGATGAATTAAAGGTGAATTATACAAATAATCCGCTGTTAACAATACTGAATAACAGCAACTCACCTTATATGAATAAGAAGCTTATTTCAAGGATGCTTGATTTCACCTCAGAATATGCAGGTGGAGATAGGAGCGTAAATACATTTCCGCTGCTTGTTACATCCGATCCGATGATTGTAAGCGAAAGCATACCAGAAGAACACTTTGTTGTTTTTCCGTATGTAATGACAGGCATTGATAACAGGGCACTGAAAGTGTTCAACTGGTTCAGGGGGATGTGCATCAGAAATCCCCAATTCCTGGCGTCAGTTATTGAAAACGCAAAGAGCTACAAGGAGAATCATCTTGAAGCGAACGGCTGTCCCGATCATTTACAGGACCTGTTTTCACTGCTGCTGGCAATAGCTAATGCAGTGCTGAAATGTACGGGTAACGATCATAAGGAGATCCAAAAGATAATCTGGAGCTACTATGAGTATCTTACGAACATTGCCGATAACACGGACAACCTTGCCGTGGATATCGTGAGAGACTATCTGAATGGTGCAGGAAAACACCATTTGGTTCCTCAGTATAACCTTTGTAAAAGGGATGCATATAGGAGCTGTATAGGCTACAACGACAAGGATGTGATGCTTTCACCTCCCGCTATGCAGTCGCTGGCAGCGGCAAACAATATGTCCCAGACAGAACTGGCAAAGCAGCTGAAAGCGGCAGGCGCTCTGGACTGCAATGACAAGTATCAGAAAAACATCAGGGTATCTGACGGTACTTCAAGGCTATATGCTATACCACTCGACAGCCTGTATGATATAGGACAGGTCCGCATTCAGCCTGATGAGTTCGAAGCTGATGCGCCTGCACTTATGGTGAAGATAGGTGTATGCGACGGCAATCAGATATATTATGCACTTAATGATCTGATAGGCACTGACAGCCCGCATATTCTGGTGACAGGACCATCGGGCTCGGGAAAATCTTATTTTCTGAGGAGGTTTGCCAAGGCTGCCGCAGAACAAGGGGTTACCGTTATCAGCTTTGGAACTGACAGCGCATGTCTTGAATTTGATGAGGGCGAACATATTATACTGACCACACAGGATTTTGACGAAACGATCATTACATTCCGCACTGTCCTTGAGCCATTGCAGATATACGAGGACTGGACCGAGGCCGAAATCGAGCTGATAGGCATACTGGCTAACGAACAAGCCACATTTTACAGCGTGGAACAGTGCATAGAAGTCTGCAAATCGCTGTATTCCAACGAGCCTGACGGAATGCGGATACTGGCACGTATTGAAACTAATTTTTGCTTCGGAGTTTACAACAGCGGATTCAACTGGCAGAAGCTGTGCAAACCAGGGGCGTTAACTACCGTTGTTTCTTCAGAGAACGATACTGCATTCCTCAACACTGTCCTGAAAAGCTTTTTCGACTACAAATGTTCTACGAGCGAGGTCACGCCATGTCTGCTCATCATGGATGAGTGTCAGGAGCTTGATCTGCACCAGAACGCGCCGCTTGTGAAGCTCTTACTTCGTCAGGGCAGAAAGTATGGTATAATCGCTGTTCTGGCAACACAGTATCTGACAGCTGACAACGGCAAAAACATCGACAAGGCTATAAAGCAGTGCGAAACGATAATTGCCTTCAAACCAGGCGATGATGTTGACCTTGTAAAGCTGCTGAAATACAATGTCAAGGACGAGCGTGCGAGAAAAGCTATTTCAGACATCGGCAGATATTCTTGTATCACTAAAGGTTGGTTAGCAACTGACAGGTGCAGGATAGATTATCCGCTGATACTGGACATCCCTGAATAATTGATGATATATAGGTGCTGCTCAATTATATATTATACTACTGAGCGGCACCAAATTCAAGTATGTAAGGAGGATACAACATGGCTAAAACGACAAGAACAATGGAATGCACTGCTGCACAGGCAAGCGATAACATTCCCGAAGAAATTGTAATAATCACCTTGTTTCAGTGCATTGATCTGGTACGGGAGGGGGTGACGGCTGATGGCGGAGAAAATGACGAAACAGCTGATTGATGCCGTTGCCTACGCACGCTTCTCCTCAAACCATCAGCGTGATGAGAGCATTGACGCTCAGTTGAGGGATATCCGCAGTTTCGCCAAAAGCAACGGCATAAGAATAATAGCCGAGTATGCCGATAAAGCCTTTTCCGCACGATCAGACCAACGCCCTGATTTCCAGCGTATGATAAAGGACGCAAAGGAGCATAAGTTCCAGGTGGTCATCGTACATAAGCTGGACAGGTTTTCCCGTGACAGATATGACTCTGCTTTCTACAAGCGTGAGCTGAAAAAGCATGGGGTGAAGATACTGTCAGTCACCGAGAAACTAGATGACAGCCCTGAAAGCGTTATGCTGGAATCAGTGATCGAGGGAGTAGCGGAGTATTACTCTAAAAACCTCGGTCGTGAGACTATGAAAGGTCTCAAGGAGAATGCCTATAACGGCAAACACACAGGCGGACTTGCTCCGCTGGGATATCGTGTGGATCCTGTCACAAAACGCGTGGAGATCGATCCCAACGAGGCAGGGGCGGTGCGGATGATATTCGAGATGGCAGCAAGCGGCGCTCATTATCCCGAGATAGTGGACAAGCTCAACGCCAAAGGCTACCGCACCAAAACTGGCAGAGAATTCAGCAGCTCGGGACTGCATGAGATCCTCAAAAATCAGAAGTATATCGGAATCTGCGTATACAATAAGCGTGTATCACAAGATGTCTGCAACAGCAGCCGCAGATTCAAGGACGAAAGCGAGTGGATAGTGCGTACAGATGTGTTTCCTCCGCTGGTGGATGAGGAGGTGTTCAACCTCGTTCAGGAACGCCTGAGGAAGCGACAGGTAAGCGGACAGGCTCATCCCAAGGAGGTTTATCTTCTCAGCGGCAAGATTCGCTGCGGAATATGCGGCACTGCCTACTGCGGCGAACGTAAAAAGAGCGGAAAGGGGATAATATCTCATTCCTACTTCTGCAACAGCCGCAACAGAGGTCATGGCAGCAGTTGTGGAAATCCGTCGATAAGCAGGTCGCTGATCGAGAGTTATGTGCTGGAGAGGCTTTCGGAATATGTTTTCTCGGACAATCTTATCCCTGATATTGTTGCCAGCTACAACCGTTATCTGAGAGAGCAGAACGGCACAGCCATGCAGAGGCTTGACGAGCTTGCCAAAGAAAACAGCTCATTGCAGAGCAAGATAAACTCCACCATTGAGCTGCTTATCGAAACCAAGTCAGCGGCTCTGAAGGACAAGCTTGCATTGCTTGAAGCGAGGCAATCCGCTGTTCAGGCGGAGATCACCGGACTTAACTCAGGCAACATTGACAGAGCGGTTACGGAGGAGCAGCTGAAAGCGGCATTCTTCGAGATACGGGAATGTCTTACAAACGGCACACTGCACAACGTCAAGCGTCTGATAGATGCGTATGTGCATGAGGTGCTGGTGTATCCCGAAAAGGTTGTTGTGGTGTTCAATATGTTCCCGCACATAAAATTCCCAAAAAAACAAGACGAGGAGAGCCCTGACGAGGGGCTCTCCTCTGTTGCTTATCCCGAAGTGATGTCCGACGAGCTGTGCAGAAAACGCTACGACAGCCCTGATTTTGTGACAGGCTCCCGTGTGCTTGACCGTATAAGAGGGTTGAGTGGGGAGCCACCGTGATGATATATAGTTGTGTTTGTCTCAAGGATATGTAATAGTTCAGATGTTCTTGAAAGGTAACAATGGATAAATTAGGCCGTGATTGTTTATCACGGCTTACAGTTTCGCAATAACCTAAATGGTGTTCTCGCATATACGCTATACATAGATCTTAAATTCCGGCAAGTATTTTATTCGTTTTTGTCACAAATATATGCACATCCACAAGTGTCTGGCTTGATAAATCTTGCCTGATATGCTACAATATCTGTATGATATCTGAAAGGCGGTTGTTAATATGAATATGCTCCACATAAAATATGCCGTTGAGGTAGCGAGAGTAGGCTCGCTCAATAAGGCGGCACAGAATCTAATCATAGCCCAGCCTAATCTCAGTCGCTCAATTAAGGAGTTGGAGAGTGACCTCGGCATAAAGATATTTGACCGCTCCTCAAAGGGAATGGTGCTTACTCCCGAAGGCGAGGAGTTCATCAGCTATGCAAAAGAGATACTCAAGCAGATAGACCAGGTAGAGATGATGTATAGAAACGGCATCCAAAAGAAACAGAGCTTCTCTGTGTCAGTGCCGAGAGCCTGCTATATTTCCGAGGCTTTTACAGAGTTCACCAAAAAACTGAATCACGATCCTGCAGAGCTTTTCTATAAAGAAACAAATACTCAGCGTACTATTCATAATGTACTGGAAAAGGACTACAAGCTTGGCATTATCCGCTATGCAGAGAACTATGATAAATACTTCAAGACTATGCTGGAAGAAAAGGGGCTTGTCTATGAACTTATCTCTGAATTTTCATATAGTCTTATTATGAGCAGAGAACACCCGCTTGCTGATAAAGAGGATATTGCGTTTGATGATTTATGCTCGTTTATAGAGATCGCTCATGCTGATCCATATATTCCGTCCCTCTCACTGGCAAAAACAATAAGGGACGAGATACCTGATAATGTAGCACGAAAGATATACATATTTGAAAGAGCAAGTCAGTTCGATCTGCTGTCAGAAAACCATGAAACCTTTATGTGGGTGTCCTCGGCTCCTGAAAAGGTTTTGAAGCGTTATGGTCTGGTACAACGCAAATGTACGGAGAACACAAGGGTGTACAAAGATGTGCTCATATATCATGAGGAATATAAGCTTACTCCTCTTGACAAACAGTTCATAACCGAACTGTGCCTGTCAAGACGCAGATGCATAGTATGATATGTTTTTAACAAAGTTTTTGCTATTTTAATATATTTATATCTAAACATCGAAAAACAGGCAGAGTTATCTCTGCCTGTTTTTTTCGATGATTACAGCTGAATAAACAGTGGAATTTCATTGCTCAGTATCGGTTTATTTGACGTTAAACGGCTCTGCTAAGCGGAATTTTTGGTTATATCAAAAAGTATAACACGCATATAACAAACTAATATTTCACAAACAGCCAAAAGTTTGTTATAATATTAACAGAGTTAAGAGCAATTGAGCTGCTTAACGAATAGTACATTATTTCAGGAGGACTAAAATGGAGAACAAGACTTACGAAATCGTAGACAGTGTTGAGAAGCTGGAAGATGCCATCGAGCGTGTCAGAAAGGCACAGCAGATCTTCGCCGGCTACACACAGGAGCAGGTTGATAAGATCTTCCTTGCTGCTGCATCCGCTGCAAACAAGGCAAGAATCCCCCTCGCAAAGATGGCTGTTGAGGAAACAGGCATGGGCATTGTTGAAGATAAGGTCATAAAGAATAACTACGCATCCGAATATATCTACAATGCGTACAAGGACACCAAGACCTGCGGTGTGATTGAAGAGGATAAGGCTTTCGGTATGAAAAAGGTTGCTGATCCCATCGGTGTTGTAGCCGCCGTTATCCCCACGACAAACCCCACCTCTACGGCAATATTCAAATGTCTTATCGCATTAAAGACAAGAAATGCGATCATCATCTCTCCCCACCCCAGAGCAAAGAACTGTACTATCGCAGCTGCAAAGCTTGTTCTTGAGGCTGCTGTTGCAGCAGGCGCTCCCGAAGGTATCATCGATTGGATAGATGTTCCTTCCCTCGAAATGACAAACACCGTAATGAAAGAGGCTGACATTATCCTCGCAACAGGCGGTCCCGGAATGGTAAAGGCAGCATATTCCAGTGGCAAGCCTGCTCTCGGTGTAGGTGCTGGTAATACTCCTGCAATCATAGATGACAGCGCAGATATCCTGCTGGCTGTAAGCTCAATCATCCACTCCAAGACCTTTGATAACGGAATGATCTGTGCCTCCGAGCAGTCCGTTATCGTCATGGAGAACATATACGACACTGTTAAGGATGAGTTCGCTGCAAGGGGCTGCTACTTCCTGGATCCTGCGGAGACAGACAGGGTAAGAAAGACTATCATCATCAACGGCGCGCTTAACGCTAAGATAGTTGGACAACCTGCCGCAAAGATCGCATCCCTTGCAGGTGTCGATGTGCCCGCAGGTACAAAGATACTCATCGGCGAGGTTGAGAGCGTAGAGCTTTCCGAGGAGTTCGCACATGAGAAGCTTTCTCCTGTACTTGCTATGTATAAGGCTAAGGATTTTGATGACGCTCTGTGCAAGGCTGAGCAGCTCATTGCCGATGGTGGTTACGGTCACACATCTTCTGTATATCTCAACGAGGTTACAGAAACAGAGAAACTCGCAAAATTTGAAGAGCGCATGAAGACCTGTCGTATTCTTGTAAACACACCCTCCTCCCACGGCGGTATCGGCGATCTGTATAACTTCAAGCTTGCTCCCTCTCTCACTTTGGGTTGTGGCAGCTGGGGCGGCAACTCTGTATCTGAAAACGTAGGTGTAAAGCACCTTATCAATATTAAAACAGTAGCTGAAAGAAGGGAAAATATGCTGTGGTTCAGAGCACCTGAAAAGGTATACATAAAGAAGGGCTGTCTGCCTGTTGCGCTCGACGAGCTAAAAAATGTAATGGGCAAAAAGAGAGCTTTCGTTGTAACTGACAGTTTCCTGTTCAAGAATGGCTATACTAAGTGCGTAACAGATAAGCTTGATGAGATGGGCATCACCCACACCACATTCGCTGATGTTGAGCCTGATCCTTCTCTTGCCTCTGCTAAGGCAGGCGCAGCAGCTATGAGAAGCTTCGAGCCTGACTGCATCATCGCTATTGGCGGCGGCTCCGCAATGGACGCTGCGAAGATCATGTGGGTACTGTACGAGCATCCCGAGGCTGACTTCATGGATATGGCAATGCGCTTCATCGATATCCGCAAGAGAGTATATACCTTCCCCAAGATGGGCGAGAAGGCTTACTTCATCGCTGTTCCCACCTCCGCTGGTACAGGCTCTGAGGTAACTCCCTTTGCAGTTATCACTGACGAGAAGACAGGCACAAAGTATCCTCTTGCAGACTACGAGCTGCTTCCTAATATGGCTATCGTTGACGCTGATATGATGATGAGCGGACCTAAGGGTCTGACCTCTGCGTCCGGTATCGACGCTGTTACACATGACCTTGAGGCTCTTGTTTCCGTAATGGCAACAGACTACACAGACGGACTTGCAAAGCAGTCCCTGAAGATGATCTTCGATTACCTGCCCAGAGCATACGAGAGCGCAGCTCCCGATGTTCCCAACGATGTTGAGGCTCGTGAGAAGATGGCCAATGCCGCAACAATGGCGGGTATGGCTTTCGCAAACGCATTCCTCGGCGTATGCCACTCCATGGCGCACAAGCTGGGTGCTTTCCACCATCTGCCCCATGGCGTTGCAAACGCTCTGCTGATAAACGAAGTTATCCGTTTCAACTCCGCTGAGGCTCCCGCAAAGATGGGCACATTCTCCCAGTACGATCACCCCAAGACCCTTGCGAAGTATGCAGAGGTTGCAGCTTATCTCGGTATTGATGGCAAGACAGATGAGGACAAGGTTGAGGGCCTCATCGCAAAGATAGACGACCTGAAGGAGAAGATCGGCATCAAGGCTACCATCAAGGATTACGGTATTGACGAGAAGGACTTCCTTGACAGACTTGATGACATGGTGGAGCAGGCATTTGATGACCAGTGCACAGGTGCTAACCCCAGATATCCTCTGATGAGCGAGATCAAGCAGATGTACCTCAATGCTTACTACGGCAAGCAGTTCGTAGAGGCAGAAATGCCTGCAAAGAGCGTTACAGGCAATGCAAAACCTGATGCGGTCAAGGCCGTATACAACAAGGGTAAGAAAAGCAAGAAGGCATAAGAAAGGGGTAACAAAATGAAGCTTGACAGAGTTATTGCAGTAAGAAACAACAAAACTATCTACCGTGACGGTGATGTATGCGTCAAGGTGTTCAATTCCGATTATTCCAAGGCTGATGTACTTAATGAAGCACTCAACCAGTCCCGTATAGAGCTTACAGATCTTAACATTCCCAAGATCCGTGAGGTGACCACTATCGATGGCAAGTGGGCTATCGTTTCCGATTATATCAAGGGCAAGACCCTTGCTCAGCTCATGGAAGAGAATCCCGACAAGAAGGTCGAGTATCTTACAATGCTGGTAGATATCCAGCTGGATATCCATTCCAAGACCTGCCCCATGCTTAATAAGCTGAAAGATAAGATGAACAGCAAGATCAGTGCGTGTGAACTGGATGCTACAACAAGGTACGACCTCCACACCCGTCTTGACAGTATGCCTAAGCACAACAAAGTGTGCCACGGCGATATTAACCCGTCCAATATCATCATTACTGATGATGGAACCCCTTATATCCTTGACTGGTCGCACGCAACTCAGGGCAACGCTTCCGCAGACGCAGCGAGAACATATCTTCTGTTCTGGCTGAACGGCGATATCAGCGGTGCTCAGAAGTACCTTGATATCTTCTGCGAGAAGAGCAACACTGCAAAGCAGTATGTTCAGAAGTGGATGCCCATCGTTGCTGCTTCCCAGTCCGTAAAGGGCAATGAAAAAGAGCGTGAGTTCCTGCTTAGCTGGGTAAATGTAGTTGATTACGATTAATAGGAGGATATAGCAATGTTAAAGATCACAGTATGTATCGGTAGCTCCTGCCATATAAAAGGCTCCCGCAGCGTAGTTGAGCAGCTGCAGTATCTGATCGCAGAGAATAACCTCGGCGATAAGGTAGACCTCGGCGGAACATTCTGCATGGGCAAGTGCCAGCAGGGTGTCTGCGTTACCATCGGAGAGGAGTTCTTCTCCGTAACTCCCGAGACCGTTACGGACTTCTTCGAAAACGAGGTAAAGACCAGATTATGATGATAATACAGGTCTGCGTAGGCAGCTCCTGTCACCTGAAAGGCTCTGCGGAAATCGTGGAGCTTTTTCAGAAAGCGATAGAGGAGCATTGCCTTGAGGATGAAGTGGCTCTTGCAGGCAGCTTCTGTATAGGAAAGTGTAACCGTATCGGAGTAACTGTTCAGATCGACGACGAGATCCATACAGGCGTCACTCGTGAGAGCTTTAAAGAGTTTTTCAGCGAAAATGTACTTAAACGGATAAGCAGCGAAGGGAAATAACAGTTATGGCAAATTGTCTTACATTAAAGAAATCCAACTGTAAAAATTGTTACAAGTGTATCAGGCACTGTCCCGTAAAGGCGATCCGCTTTTCGGGTAATCAGGCGCATATCATAGGAAACGAATGTATACTCTGCGGTCAGTGCTTTGTTGTCTGTCCCCAGAATGCAAAGGAGATAACCAGCGAGGTTGAGAAGGTCAAGGTGCTGCTTCAGGGCGGTTCTCCAGTTATAGTCAGCCTTGCACCGTCCTTTGCCGCAAACTATGACGGAGTTGGTATAGCTTCAATGCGTGACGCCATGCAGAAGCTTGGCTTCTACGACGTGGAGGAGACCGCAATAGGTGCCGCTATCGTAAAGAACGAGTATGAGCGTATGCTTAAAGAGGATGACAGGGATATCGTGATATCCTCCTGCTGTCACTCCATCAATCTGCTTATACAGAAATACTATCCCACAGAGCTTAAATATCTTGCTGATGTGGTTTCTCCCATGCAGGCACACTGTATGGATATCAAGCAAAGATATCCTACCGCAAAGACTGTCTTTGTAGGTCCCTGCGTTGCGAAAAAGGATGAGGCAGAATATTACGGAGAGGCTGTTGACGCTGTTCTAACCTTTGAGGAGCTTACCGAGTGGATGGAAGCCGAGCATATACAGCTTAGATCTGAGACGGATGTCACTGCTGAGAGTCGCACACGCTTTTTTCCCACAACTGGTGGTATACTGAAGTCGATGGAGCAGGAAACAGGATACACCTACATCGCAGTTGACGGTATAGAAAACTGTATGTCAGCTCTTGAGGATATCAAAAGCGGTAAGATACACAAGTGCTTTATCGAGATGTCAGCCTGCGTTGGAAGCTGTATCGGCGGCCCTGTTATGGAGAAATATCACCGTGCGCCCATCAAGGATTATCTGGCGATAGCAAACTATGCAGGCGCAAAGGATTTCGATGTGGTACAGCCTGAATCTGTAAAGCTGAAAAAGAATTTCAGCTTTATCGAGCATAGACTTCCCCAGCCTACCGAAACAGAGATATGCAATATTCTGCGTCAGATGGGTAAAGTAAAACCGTCAGACGAGCTGAATTGCGGATCCTGCGGATATAACACCTGCCGTAATAAGGCGATAGCTATCTGTCAGGGCAAGGCGGAGATCTCAATGTGTCTGCCGTATCTTAAGGATAAGGCAGAAAGCTTCTCAGATACGATCGTTAAGAATACTCCCAACGGACTTATCGTTCTTAATGAGAGCTACGAAGTCCAGCAGATAAACGAGGCCGCCCGCAAGATAATGAATATCCGCTCGGCTTCGGATATTCTGGGTGATCAGGTTG
>JAFQLH010000037.1 GCA_017396665.1 Oscillospiraceae bacterium
AAATTGCTACCGTGTTTTGCTTGCTGTCTACGTACAGGTTGCGATGAAAAAACATTTCCTCTTTGTCTACTGCAGAGCAATTATTGATATAGAAAGAAAAATCAACCACCAGTATTGAGAAAATTCAATGACTGCGAGGTTGTTTTTTGACCACAGTTTATCCCACAGACACGCTCGGAGCACACGGAAACAGTGGAGAAAGAAAAGTCGGAAAGGATGTGTTTGCGAGCGGAAAGGGGCGGAAACGAGCGGAAAGGGGCGGAGACCGGTACTCCCAAATTCTTTGGGAGCGTGTCGAAAAAACTACGAATTTGCAAGTAGTTAATCAGCCTCATTTTTCCGGCTCTAACGGCTCATGCCGGGTTGATACATGAAGTCATGTATCACACTCCAAAATACAAATCGCCCGACGACTCTAAAAACCGACGGGCGTTTTTTTCTTAAAATGAACTGAGTTCTTTTTGCAAAAAAATTAAAACTCGCTGTTTGAGAGGAAGTCTTCTCTATGCTTTCTTTTAAGCTCTTCCCTTGCGTGCACGTCGGTCTGCACATTTTCGAGCACGACTGCACTTATTGGCGGAACTGAGAGGCACTTATTCCTGAGTGGGAAGTTATGATGCTTTCCGTCGGGGGTAAGTCTTATGCAGAAGTTGCCTTCGGGGAGTTGTAGCTTTGCTTGTTCTCTTGAAGGGTTTACAGCAACGATTATGCACTTGTCGTCGTTTTGGAGCTTCATACAGACAGCGCCGTTTCCTTCGATATCGACAAATGACAGATGCTTTTCAATTTCCTCGGCAGTTGTGAGTCTGAACAGCTTGTTTTCCCGTCTTAGCTTTACAAGCTCTCTGCAATAGGAGAAGACGTCATAATTCTTTGCCTTGTCCGTCCACTTTATGCTGTTTGTGAAGTCGCAGGACTTATAGCTGTTCTCGTCAAAGTGCTCGTGGATTGGCTTTGACTCATCAACAAGCGGTTTGGGCTTACTTCTCATAAAGTCCTGTCCGAGCTGGAGAAACGGTATTCCCTGTGCAAGCATCACGAGTGCGAGTGACAGCTTATGGGCGCTCTTGATTTCCTCCTCCGAGTAATCGTCGCAGGAGATAATGAGCTTATCGTACATTGTCCAGTTGTCGTGGGCTTCGCAATAATTTATAGTCTGGTGAGGCTCGGTTGCCCAGGCGGCTTCGTCATAGCCATCTACCCCGCTATGCTTTACAGAGCCTGCGAGACCTCTTTTTATAAAGCCTGCAAGGTCTGAGTTTCCTCCGACATAGCCACGCTTATAGACATCAAAGGTGTTTCCCTTTATTGCATCACGGAAGTTGTCATTGAACACGCCCACTCTATCGAATGCGCCGATATTCCACTTGACACAGCGCTTATCGTCGGGGATTGCACACATGCCACCCGACCAGCCTTCTCCGTACATCATAACATACGGCGAGAGCTTTGACAGCTCCTCTCGAATCATATTCACAGTTTCGCAGTCGAGCACAGCCATAAGGTCAAAGCGGAAGCCGTCGAGCTTATACTCATTTGCCCAGAACAGGACAGAATCGACGATATATCTTCTCACCATTGCGTGCTCTGAGGCAATCTCATTTCCGACACCTGAACCGTTTGAGAAGGTATTGTCCTCACACATACGGTAGTAATAGTACGGGAAGGAAAGCTGGAAGTCAGACTTTTCGGTATAATAGGTATGGTTATAAACGACGTCCATAATTACGCCTATTCCGTTTTTATGCAGCTCCATAACGAGCGTTTTCAGCTCAAAGACTCTTGCGGCAGGGTTCTCGGCATCCGTTGAATAGGAACCTTCGGGGCAGTTATAATTCTTAGGGTCATATCCCCAGTTATACTGCTCGTCATACGGCTTTGACTCATCGACTGAGACAAAGTCATATATCGGCATGAGCTGGACGTGGGTAATGCCGAGCTCCTTGAGGTGAGAAAGTCCCACCTTGACTCCGTCTGTTATAAGTCCGTCCTGCGCCATACCTAAGTATTTTCCTCTGTACTTAAGCTTCACACCGCCCGATGCGTCGATTGAAAAGTCCCTTATATGACATTCATAGATAACGGCATCGCAGGGGTGCTTTATTTCAGGTCTTTTGACGTCATCCCAGCCGAACGGGTTTGTCTTTTCCATATTGACAATGGCAGACCTTCCGCCGTTGACACCGCAGCTTTTAGCGTAGAGGTCTACGGCTTCAAAATACTTTGAATGCTCAAACTCATAGACATAGGTATAGAAGCAGCCTTCGAGGCTTCGCAGGATTTCAACCTGCCAGCAGCCTGTCCAGTGCTTTTCCATTGGCAGAGTTTCAATCATATTCGAGCCTGTACCGTCGGCATATATTCTGATATAAACACCTGTCGCAGTTGGCGACCAGGTTCTGAAAACAGTCTTGTCCTCTGAGAGCTCAACTCCCAGAGGACCGCCGTAATAGTTATCTTTATCAAATTGTTCGAAATCCGATATTGGCTTCATAGATTAACAAAACGTCCTTTATATTATGCTTAAAAGTAGATGAATGCAACTGTTGCAAGCGACACAACCGCCTGGATTATTGCAAGTCTGAACACGATATGTGTCGGCGACCAGCCTGCGTTCTTCTTGAGGTGGTCGTGGATAGGTGTTCTGATGTTTTTCATAAAGTTCTTCATACGCAGAAACTTGATGCAGGAAATCTTGACAAGCGAAGCACCGCCGTCGATAATAAGCATCAGGCAAATCGGGAAGAACAGAAGCGGTGAGCCTGTCTTCATCATAGCGATTGCGAGGAGAACTCCGATAGCTCTTGAGCCTGCGTCACCCATAAGCATAGCACTTGGGTTTGCGTTGTACCAGAGGTATGCTGTGATACAGAGAATCATAACGCCAATCATTGCGACAAAGCCGTTGTCGTGTCCAACGAGGAGCATTACTGAGACACCTGCAGTAGCAAGCGATATAATGCTGAGTGTTCCGCACAGTCCGTCTACTCCGTCAGAGCAGTTTGTGACATTAATGCTTCCCCACACCAAAGCTGCACCGAGTATGATATACAGCACAGGGGGTATATCGAGGCTCATACCTAAGATATCGGTATTTGCGACTGCGTCCTTATTGAAGTACCAATATGCACCCGACATAGAGACAGCGATAACAAGGTCCAAAAGTCCCTTCTTCACTCTGCCCCATGGCACCTTTGCTGAGTCATCCAAAAACCCGCTGAGCATTGAGAGATATATGCCTGCAAGATAGATTATTCTTTCTAAATTCATCGGGACAACGAGTGCACACACGAGTGCAAAAACAGTCACGAATATGACACCGCTTCCGGTATACTTACCTGCTGACTGCTGTCCGTCGATTGCAAAATCCTTTCCGTGGTCTCTTGGGAGAACACCTCTGAAGAGCCTTAATGAAAAGAATGCTCCGAAGAAGGCGAGAACCACCAGAATTACAGCGAATATTTCCTTGCTGTCTATCAAGCTATACAGCATATAATCTGTCCTTTCCGCATAATGCGTTCATTTGTCTTTCTTATCCGATAAACTCTCTTATAAGCGAATTGCGAGGAACGAGGCTTTCGTCAAGCGGTACGCTTTGCTCGAGAACCTTTTCCATATCGGCAAAACGGCTATACAGCTCGTAGCTGTCTTTCATTCTCAAAAATTCGTTATAGAGTATATCCTTATACACATTTACCTCATAGCCCACAAACGAGTCAATCTGGAACTGTGCATTTGTCTTGAACGGAAGTATGTACTTTTCCGCACCGTTCTCGACACTTTCGTATCTGCTCAGGCTTTCCTCAAGACTTCTCGCACGGTACATTCTGTCACGGATAAGTCTTCTCATAAGTCTGATTTTTGATGGGTGCAGGACCTTGCCGTTATCGGTCATAAGTCTCGTTCTTACGCTTATATATATTCCGCTTGAATACCCTGCACAGCTACCTGTTACAAGCGGGTTGAGGGCATGGATTCCCTCGAGGATAACAAGCTCGCCCTTTTTACGGCAGAGCACCTTATCAGACATTGTGCTTTGCTGTGTTTCAAAATTGAAGTGCGGGAGAGTCACAGGCTCACAGTTTGCGATTTTTTCAAGATGCTCGCTGAGAAGCTCGATATTCACTCTGTACGGTGATTCATAGTCTATAACGCCGTTAGGGCCCATAGCCTTTTCGTTCTTATCGCAGGTATGGAAATAGTCATCCATAGCGATTGTATGCGTCTGCACTCCCATTTTATCGAGGAATTCCTCGACACGCAGGGCTGTTGTGGTTTTTCCGCTTCCCGACGGGCCTGAGAGCAGGATTATCGGACTGTCGTTTGTATGCTCAAAGAGGCTTTGTGCGATTTTTTCAAGCTTATCGTAATACGCCTTTTCGCACTCAGCGACAAACCCTTTCCCGTCCTTTAAGGCATGTTCGCCTATCTCTTTAACTGAAAGAATATCCATAGTGCAAATCCTTTCTTACTCCCACTTATTGCACACCTCGTTAATCTTATCGGCAAGCTTAGCGAGGTCCTTATTTGTTCTGCCCTTGCTTGACTTTACAAGCTTTGTAAGTCTGTCGAGAGAACCGAGGAGTCTGTCGTAAACGGTATTATGCTCTTCTGTCTTAGGCTTCTTTTCGATAAGCACAGGCTCAGCTTCCTCGATAAACTCGCCCTTGAGGATATCGAATGAAGTTCCGCTGAACGGAGCGTAGGTATTGAGAGAGAGCTTTTCCTTAAGCACTGTGGCGAGGTTTTCAGCACACTCATTTTCGCCGTGGTTTACGAACACGATTTTCGGAGTATTTCCAAACTCCTGTGCCCATCTTACGAGTCCGTTCAGGTCTGCGTGTCCGCTGACACCGTTGAGTCTTACTATTTCAGCCTTTACAGCGACGTCGTCGCCGAACAGCTTAACCTTTTGTGCACCGCCTAAGATAGAGCTTCCAAGCGTATTATATGCCTGATAGCCTGCAAACATTACAGTACATTCTTCTCTCCACAGGTTGTGCTTCAAGTGGTGCTTGATTCTGCCTGCTTCGCACATACCGCTTGCGGAGATAATGACCTTAGGCTCCTTATCGAAGTTAATCATTTTTGATTCATCGGAAGTAACTGCGACAGTCAATCCGTCGAAGACAATCGGGTCTACACCGCTGTTCACATATTCGAGGGCTTCCTCGTCAAAGCAGTTCTCCTTATTTACTGAGAAAATCTTTGTTGCCTCGATAGCGAGAGGGCTGTCGATATACACCTTGAAGTTCTTTTTCTCGATAAGGCCTCTGTCCTTGATTCTCTTGATAAAGTAGAGAAGCTGCTGTGTTCTGCCGACAGCAAACGAAGGAACAACGAGATTTCCGCCTCTTGCGAAGGTACGGTTGATGATATCTGCGAGCTCCTGCTCATAGTCGCCCGGAACTGTATGCTCTCTGTCACCGTAGGTTGACTCCATAATGACATAATCAGCTTCGCTGATATACTGAGGGTCTCTGATGAGAGGCTGATTTATATTACCGATATCGCCTGAGAACACGAGCTTTCTTGTCTGGCCGTCTTCTGTAAGCCAGACCTCGATTGATGCAGAGCCCAGAAGGTGTCCTGCGTCTATGAATCTGACGGTAATTCCGTCGGCAATTTCGCATTTTTCGTCATAAGGGTGTGACACAAATCTCTGTATAGTAGCCTCTGCGTCAGCCATTGTATAGAGAGGGACATACTCGCCCTTACCGCTTCTTTTATTCTTACGGCTTCTCCACTCAGCTTCAAACTCCTGGATATGAGCAGAGTCACGAAGCATTATCGAGCAGAGGTTTGCGGTAGCTCTTGTTGAATGAATCTTACCGCTGAAGCCTCCTGCTGAGAGAAGCGGCAAAAGTCCCGAATGGTCGACGTGCGCATGTGTCAGCAGCACAAAGTCGATTTCCGACGGTGCGCAAGGTATTCTTGCATTCTCGTATACATCCTTACCCTGTTCCATACCGAAGTCAACAAGAAACTTCTTTCCTGCAGCCTCAACATAAGTACAGCTTCCCGTAACCTCACGGCAAGCACCGATAAACACCATTTTCATAAATTCCGACCTTCCCTTCAATCATAGGCTTATATTCGGTATGCCACGCCGCATACCATACATATATATTGTACCACAATTTGTTCTTCAAATCAATAACCGCAGTAAATGTTTTTGCATCAAGGCACAAAAAACGGGCACCTCGCATAACGAAGTGCCCGCCTTTATTATGTTTTAATTACTCTGCCTTTGGAGCGTCAACAGGACATGCACCTGCACATGCACCGCAATCGATGCAAGCGTCAGCGTCGATAACGTACTTGCCGTCGCCTTCAGAGATAGCACCTACCGGGCATTCACCAGCGCAAGCGCCGCAGCCGATGCATTCATCAGTAATTGTATAAGCCATATTGATAGCCTCCTTAAATTTAGTATCAGAGATTATCTCTCCTAACTAATATAATATCACATTTTCAGAAAAATGCAAGTGTTTTTGCGTTATTTATTTTTCGTCAAATAAATCCCCTGAATTTAAGAGATTAAAACCCTTTTCCTTGAGGACCTTTGTTGCGAAGTCATTATCGCCCACTCTGAGCATTACATACGCCTTATCCTCTTCACGGCTTACGAAGGCATACATATACTCAACGCCGATATTGTCGGCATAGAGTGCTTCCATAACCTCAGCGAGTCCGCCCGGTCTGTCAGGGAGTCCTACTGCGAGAACCTTGGTTGTTGTTGCAGAGAAGTTATTCTCCTCAAGTATCTTCATAGCTTTTTCGGTATCATTAACAACGATTCTTAAGATACCGAAGTCTGTTGTATCTGCAAGTGACATTGCACGGATATCAATTCCGCCGTTGCCGAGCAGTCTTGTTACTGCGGAAATCTTTCCTGCTCTGTTTTCCATAAATACAGAAATCTGCTTTACTGCCATTGTAATTTCCTCCGTTTCTATACACCGCATCAGGCACGGTGTTTATATTTCAAGTTTATTTTAGTCGTGGAGCTTACGCTTATCTACAACTCTTACAGCCTTACCTTCGCTTCTTGCGATAGACTTTGGTGAAACGAGGTGAACCTTAGGATTGATTCCGAGGATAGTCTTGATAGCTGCAACGAGCTCAGACTCCTTCTTCTGGATATCCTTGACTGTGTCAGAGAGCTGGTCTGCGTTCATTTCAACTGAGATATCGAGTGTATCAACGTTTGCCACTCTGTCAACCTCGATGAGATAGTTTGGTGAATAGCCCTGCTCGATAAGTACAGTTTCAATCTGTGATGGGAATACATTTACGCCACGGATAATCATCATATCGTCGCTTCTGCCCATTGGCTTACTCATCTTAACGAGAGTTCTGCCACAAGAGCACTTTTCTCTTGAGAGAACGCAGATATCTCTTGTTCTGTATCTGAGGAGCGGGAATGCTTCCTTAGTGATGCTTGTGAACACGAGCTCGCCCTTTGAGCCTTCAGGGAGAACCTCGCCTGTTTCAGGGTCGATGATTTCAGCGATGAAGTTGTCTTCATTGATATGCATACCTGTCTGAGCCTCGCATTCGAATGCAACGCCCGGTCCTGAAGTTTCAGTGAGTCCATAGATATCGTATGCCTTGATGCCGAGTGACTTTTCGATTTCTCTTCTCATTTCCTCAGTCCACGGTTCAGCGCCGAAGATACCGGCCTTAAGCTTATTATCCTCAGGCTTATAGCCCATTTCCTTGAGTGTTTCGCCGATATAAGCAGCGTATGAAGGAGTACAGCAGAGAATTGTAGAGCCTAAATCCATCATAAACTGAATCTGTCTTTCAGTATTACCTGAAGACATAGGGAGTGTAAGACAGCCTACCTTATGTGAGCCGCCGTTGAGACCGGGTCCGCCTGTGAAGAGGCCGTAGCCGTAGCAAACCTGACAAACGTCCTCATTGGTACCGCCAACTGCAACGATAGCTCTTGCACAGCAGTCCTCCCAGAGTTCGATATCGTTCTGTGTATAAAAAGCAACGACTCTCTTACCTGTTGTACCGCTTGTTGACTGGATTCTTACACAATCAGAAAGTGGCTTGGCAAGAAGTCCGTACGGATAAGCTTCACGCAGGTCTGCCTTTGTAAGAAACGGGAGCTTGTGAAGGTCTTCGATACCCTTGATATCATCAGGTGTAACGCCCTTTTCGTCCATAAGCTTCTTGTAATAAGGCACATTTTCATAAACATGCTTAACCTGCTTCACGAGTCTTTCGCTCTGAAGCTTTTTCATATCCTCTCGGGACATGCATTCGATTTCTTCGTTCCAATATCTAGCCATCGGAACCGCCTCCTTAATAAATTACAATTTACAGAACGTGAAGCATCCCTTCACGAAAAGCTACAAAGCTATCTGTCGCTTCCTCTTCTTGAAACGGCATACATATCACAAAGGTACTGTTTTCCGCACTTTGTTTTGAACACGGTATTGAGGACCTCGACTATTGACTCCTTATCAAGCCTTTTCTCGTAGGCTTTCACAAGGAAGTTTGCTTCAGCGAGAATCTGATAATCTATACCGCATATATCTTCATAATTAGCATTCTTGAGCACGAGTCCATGCACTCTTTCGATAAACTTTCTCTCATAGCCGAGGTTCAAAAGGAGCATATCCGCAACCTGAGCGCTTTCCTCGCCTGTATCGGCGATATCGCAAACAGCGGCAGCGACCTCGATTGTGAGCACTGTACTGTCGGGGAGTCCCTCCTCAACAGCGATAGCTCTTGCGAGTGAGCAGACCTTGAGTATATGGTTTACCTTTTCGGGATTACCCGTATTATGCTGGACAAGAAGTGATATGAGTGCTGACATTTCAGACATTTATCACACCTCCGTAAAAATGTCGTTTAAGCGTTCTTACCAAGCTCGAACGCCTTCTTATTAAGCTCTAAGAACTTTGGCGGTACGCAGCTTTCGAGAGCCTGCTGCCAATACTTATCCTCAAAGCCCATTTTTGTTGATACAAGTCCCATAAGGACTACGTTTGATGCCTTTGCGTTACCTACTGAGAGAGCGAGGCTGAGTGCATCACAGGAGAGCACGTCTATTCCCTGAGCCTTCATCTTGCCGATAACGTCCTCAGGGTACTGCATAACGCCCTGGATTACAGGCATAGGGTCGAGCTGCTGTGTTGATGTTACGATATGTCCGCCCTTCTTGAGATAGGACACCCATCTTGCAGCCTCGAGAGCTTCAAAGCTGATGATTATATCAGCTTCGCCCTTTTCGATAACAGGTGAATAAACCTTATCGCCGTACTTTACGTATGTAACAACCGAGCCGCCTCTCTGGCTCATTCCGTGCACCTCAGAAACCTTTACATCAAAGCCCTGGGACAAGAGCACGTTACCTATAAGTCTTGAGGCAAGCAGGGAGCCCTGTCCGCCTACGCCGACTATCATAATTGATTTTGTTTCCATATATATTATCCTTTCAATACAAAGCTTAATTACTCGCCGATTGCACCGAGCTTACACATATCTGTACAGATACCGCAGCCTACGCACTGTGTAGCGTCGATAACTGCCTTTCCGTTATGTACAGAGAGTGCCGGACAGCCAATCTTAAGGCACATCTTACAGCCTACGCACTTATCCTCATTAACCTTGAGTGCCGGCTTATGCTGAACGTACTTCAAGAGTGCACAAGGTCTTCTGGAGATGATAACCGATGCTTCGTCAGCAGCGAGCTCCTCCTTGATTGCCTCTTCACATTCCTTCATATTGTAAGGGTCTACAACTCTTACTCTGTTGATGCCAAGTGCATGGCAGAGCGCTTCGAGGTTTACTGCATAAGCAGGGTCACCCTTCAAGTTCTTACCTGTTGTAGGGTTCTGCTGGTGGCCTGTCATACCTGTGATAGAGTTGTCGAGAATGATTACTGTTGAATTTGAGTCGTTGTATGCGATATTCACAAGTCCTGTCATACCGCTATGCATAAATGTAGAGTCGCCGATTACTGCAACAGACTTTCTTTCACTCTCCTCGCCTCTTGCCTTATTGAAGCCGTGGAGGGCAGAGATTGAAGCGCCCATACAGATTGTTGTATCCATAGCAGAGAGCGGAGCTGCGGCACCTAATGTATAGCAGCCGATATCTCCTGTTACTGTAACCTTGAGCTTTGAGAGGCAATAGAACAGACCTCTGTGAGGACATCCTGCACACATTACAGGCGGTCTTACAGGAACGGGCTCTGAGAATGTATCAAACTCAGGGGTCTTTCCTAAAATCTTTTCAGCGATAATTGTCTGTGAAAGCTCGCCAATCTTCGAGAAGATTTCCTTACCGATAACCTTGATACCGTTCTTGCGGCAATGTGTTTCGATAATATCGTCAAGCTCCTCGATAACGTAAACTGTTTCGTACTTTTCAGCAAAGTCCCTGATGATATCCACAGGGAGCGGATTTACAAGTCCGAGCTTTAAGTAGGAAGCCTTATCTCCGAGAGCTTCTCTTGAATACTGGTAAGCGATACCGCTTGTGATGACACCGAACTGTGCACCCTCGTTGATTTCAACCTTATTGAACGGGCAGTCGTTGCCGTACTGAGCAGCCTTTTCAAGTCTTTCCTCTACAGTAACGTGGAGCTTTCTTGCGTTTGCAGGGAGAGTAACGTACTTAGCGGCATTCTTCTCGTATGCCTTAAGCTCGTCGCCCTGTCTTTCACAAAGCTCAACTGCTGACTGAGAGTGAGCAACTCTTGTTGTCATTCTGACGATTACGGGAGTATCAAACTTTTCAGAGAGCTCAAAGCCCTGCTTTACAAACTCCTTAACCTCATCCGAATCGGAAGGCTCAAGCATAAGCACCTTTGAAGCGATTGCGTGGTGACGTGAGTCCTGCTCATTCTGTGAAGAATGCATACCGGGGTCGTCTGCAACGCAGATAACAAGTCCGCCGTTTACGCCTGTATAGCCTGCAGTATAGAGCGGGTCAGCGGCTACGTTGAGTCCCACGTGCTTCATTCCGCAGAATGCTCTTGCACCTGCGATAGATGCACCCAGAGCAACCTCTAAGGCTACCTTTTCGTTAGGTGCCCATTCGGAATAGATTTCGTCGTATTTTGCTACCTCCTCGGTTACCTCAGTTGAAGGTGTACCGGGGTAAGAAGATGCAACCTTACATCCTCCTTCATAAAGACCTCTTGCGAAGGCCTCGTTTCCAAGCATAAGCTTTTTCAAATCAATTCATTCCTTTCGGATTCATATTATCATCAAAATATAATTAACCTAATAATTATATCACATTATCATATATTTGTTAATACCTTTTAAAAAACTTTTTTGAGGTTTGTATATTTCCTACAATCAGAGGTCGCTTCCCTTGTCGAAAAGTTCCTCCACGGCTTTTTTAAGACCTGCATTTGCGATATCTTCAAGATACGGGTCACGCTCGCACAGAAGCTGTGCTTCACGCTGTGCTTTCCGCATAAGCTCTATATCCTGGGTCATATCTGCAATTTTCAATTTCGGCAGGCCGTGCTGTCTGCTGCCGAAGAATTCTCCCGGTCCGCGAAGCTTCAAGTCCTCCTCAGAAATCTTGAAGCCGTCGGTTGTATGGGCGAGAATTTCCATACGGTGTCTGCATTCTGCGGTCATATTCTCGGTAATGAGGATACAATAGGACTGATATTTTCCTCTGCCGACTCTTCCTCTTAACTGGTGGAGCTGTGAGAGTCCGAATCTTTCTGTATTCTCTATCACCATTACAGTTGCATTCGGCACATCGACTCCGACCTCGACAACGGTTGTTGCGACGAGGACATCAAGCTCGTGTCTCTGGAACTGAGCCATTATTCTTTCCTTCTCGTCGGCGGGGAGCTTTCCGTGGAGAAGCCCTACTCTGTAATTCTTAAACGCAGTCCTTGACACTGCTTCAGAATACTTTATAACAGATTTAAGGTCGCTGTCAGAGTCCTCAATCATCGGACAGACTATATAAGCCTGTCTTCCTGCGTCGAGCTCCTTTGCGACAAAGCCGAAGGCTGAGTCACGCTTTTTGCCTGTTATACCGTAGGTTTTTATAGCGGTTCTACCCTTAGGAAGCTCGTCGAGGAGAGATATATCCAGGTCGCCGAACATCATAAGCGCCAGGGTTCTTGGGATAGGCGTTGCAGACATAACCAGTCTGTGCGGACTTTCGCCCTTTGCGGCGAGAGCTGAACGCTGATTTACGCCGAATCTGTGCTGTTCGTCGGTAATTACAAGTCCAAGCTTATGGAAGCTTACGCTTTCCTGGAACAGGGCATGTGTGCCGACTGCGACACTGCACTTTCCTTCTCTGATGAGAGAGCGTATTTCGTTTTTCTCCTTCTGGGACATCGAGCCTGTAAGCAGGCACACTGTCACACCGAGCGGATTTAAAAACTCGCAGAGCGTTTTGTAATGCTGGTTTGCGAGGATTTCAGTCGGAGCCATAAGAGCTGTCTGGTAGCCGTTTTTTGTAATGGCATAGGCACAGGCTGATGCAACGGCTGTTTTTCCTGAGCCTACGTCACCCTGGAGAAGTCTGTTCATGGAACAGCCTGTCTGCATATCCTTCAGACACTCGCTTATTGACCTTTGCTGAGCGTTTGTAAGTTCAAACGGAAGCGACTGCGAAAACGGCTGAAGTGACACGCTTCTGAGCTTTGGCGCATTACTTTCACGGTTTTTATATTTGAGCATCTGCATACCTAGCGACATCATAAAGAGCTCATCGAAGATAAGTCTTTCCCTTGCGACTGAGAGGGCGTGGTTGTCCTTCGGGAAATGTATATTCTCATAGGCATAGCGTATTGCACAAAGCATACAGCGTCTCTGGATTTCCTGCGGGAGGACGTCAGAAAAGTCGTCAATTCTTCTGAGTGCTTCCTTGACCGACAATCTGAGCATACCTTGTGAGAGGCCTTCTGTCAGCGGATAAATCGGCTGTATGAGGTCCTCGCTGTCACCCTGCAATACAAGCGGTGACTGCATATCGGCTTTTCTGCCTGTAACGGTGAGCTTGCCGTACAGCAGGTATTCCTCACCTACGACGAGTCTGTCAAAGAGGTACTGGCTGTTATATATTGTGACAGTCATATCAGTTTCGCCGTCGGTTGCGACGAGCTTATATATAGTCATGCCCTTACGGATTCTGGCGGGCATAAGCTTTCTTGTTACTGTGACGGAAACCACATTCATTTCACCCTCAATCGCATCTGCGATAGCTACGGGGCTTGTATAGTCGATATAGCCTCTTGGGAAGAGCTTTAAAAGCTCGCCTACCGTTTCGACGCCCAGCTTTTTATAAAGCTGCGCACGTTTTTGTCCTATTTTATTGAGTGCGGTTATTTTGTCAGAGCCTCTGAGCAACGAGCCGTTCAACGAGCTTCACCTTCTTTCAATAAATCTTCCATTTTATAATAGCACAAAGCAGAAATGTTTGCAAGGCATAAAAAATCCCCACCGATTAGGGTGGGGATAGAATATAAACAATTGTCACATCACTAGTCTTCATTCCCTATCAAGCGGTTTTGTTGTTTACGAATACGACCTCACCGGTGATTGCGTGAATCATTCCGAATATTTCCCTCTGTGGCTCAAGGTCAAAGTATACAAACCAAAACGGCTCAATGCTTCTGTTGTTTTCCGAATCAAGCTGGCTGTACGCAAGCTCAACACCCAGCACATCATACTGAGCATAGCCTGAGAGCTTGTCGCTCAGAAGCTTTACGGCACAAGACGGAGTTATTATACTGTCATAATCTGCTACCATTTCGCTGACCTCAAGACAGCCCTCAATCGTAAAATTAAAGAACCCGTCACCGCTGAGGTATTCACAATGCCCTGCATTCAGTTTTGCTATATCGGGATTAGGCTCACCATCGATGGTGTATCTCTGTCTGAGAGAATTATACGGCAGACCGTTGACAGTGCTTCTGAATGCCAGACTCACCATGTTGTTTTTGCTGCCCGACACCTTGTCTACAACGGCAACAAACGGGATAAAGTTGTTACTGCACTCAGCACATTCCTTGAACTCTCCGATGAACGCATCAGTCTTATCCCAAAGCTCTGATATTTTTACTTCCTTGCCGTCAAGTAAAACAGTATCGTCGACCACCGAAGCTCCTATATAGTAGTATTCCGAGTATTCTGTCTGTGTTTTACTTGCCTTATCAGAGCCGATTGGCTCATAAATGAAGTAACCGCCCTCGCCCGTATCTACTCTCAAGCCTATTGACTCATCGAGATAAAACGGTCCGTAAGGGACATACTTCTCATCCAAAACAATCTTGCTTTCGTCAAACACATCCTCAGGGATATACTTTTCAAAAAGCTTGTCAGCATGAGTGTGAAAGCCTTCTATTTTCTTAATATAGTACTTTCCTGCCTTTTGAGGAACTATAAAATCAATGCCCTCTGTAAATGTAAAGTTGTCGCAGTCGAGCAAATATATCTTATCAATCTCCGCCTGCTTGTTTTGTGAAAGTGAGGAAAGGGTTATAGTTTCATGCTCGTTCTCATCGATACCTATACCGCTGTCCTGAACATCGGGTGTTTGTGAAGAGCTGTCTGCGTATGATGAACTGTCAACCGCAGAGGAGCTGCTGTCCTTGAGCTCGTCGGGCACATCCACTCCTACTTCACAGCCTGACGATAAAAGCATAGCAGAGATAGCTGACAGTATCAGCAGTCTTTTGTTTCTGATTTTCATTTTGTTTGACTCCTTCCGTATTATCATTTCACTTTGTACTTACGGTTACATATTCCACACGAATGACCTTGTCTGTATTTTTTTGTTAGTACCATTATACCCCTTAATATTACAAATTTCAACTGTAATTATGCACAATAATGGTAATGTCGTATTGTGCAGGGTATACAGCCAAAGATATGCGGTTATTCCGTCTACTATATAAGAGTCTGAAAAGTGGCATTTGGTTGCAGTGAATTAAAAATATTTTTATAAAAAAGATGCGTGAGCCTTGCCATGCCAATACAATCAAAATTAAATTGTATTTTATAGTTGACAAAGCAGGCTTTATATAGTATAATATCAATTGTTGCTTTAACAAGTAAAAGCATAAAAGCTTTAAAGCATTATATCAAATACGAATGGGGAGTTATTATGTCAACTATCTGGATAACGCTCGCTGTTTATCTTATCATCATGATAGGCATCGGCGTTTACTACAGAAAAGCAAATTCAGGCGTTGCTGACTTTGTACTCGGCGGAAGAGGCGTCGGTGCGTGGTTCACAGCCTTCGCTTACGGAACATCCTATTTCTCGGCTGTTATCTTTGTCGGCTATGCAGGAAAGTTCGGCTGGAACTACGGTGTTGCATCTACCTGGATTGGTATAGGAAATGCGGTTATCGGCTCGCTTATGCCTTGGCTTATCCTCGGAAGAAGAACAAGAACCATGACAAAGCATCTTGACTCAAAGACTATGTCAGACTTCTTCGAAAAGAGATACGACAGCAGGAAGCTCAAGACTGTATCGGCTGTTATCATCTTCCTTTTCCTTATCCCTTACACAGCCTCAGTTTACAACGGCCTTTCAAGACTCTTTGAAAAGGGCTTCGGAATTTCCTACAAGTACTGTATCATCGGTATGGCAGTATTTACAGCAATCTACGTTATCATCGGCGGATACAAGGCTACTGCTATGAACGACTTTGTTCAGGGCGTTATGATGCTTATCGGCATTGCGGCTGTTGTTCTGGCTGTCCTTGGTGAAAACGGCGGTCTTTCCTCTTCAATCGACGCTATGTCAAAGATTGAGTCGGCTGACGGCAAGACAGGAGAGTTTGCTTCAATCTTCGGACCTGACCCTATAAATCTCATCGGCGTTGTTATTCTTACATCTCTCGGCACATGGGGACTTCCTCAGATGGTGCAGAAGTTCTACGCTATCAAGGATGACAGGGCTGTTAAAATCGGTACTATCGTGTCAACCTTCTTCGCTGTTGTAGTTGCAGGCGGCTGCTACTTCCTCGGCGGCTTCGGAAGACTCTTTGTCAAGGATGTAAACGGTACTCCGGAGGGCGGCTTTGACGGTATTGTTCCTACAATGATGGAAAAGCTTCCTGAGCTTCTCTTTGCTATCGTAATCGTGCTTGTTCTTTCAGCTTCGATGTCCACACTTTCTTCTCTTGTGCTTACATCTTCGTCAACTCTCACACTTGACCTTGTGAAGCCGTTTATGAAGGAGAAGATGGACGAAAAGAAGCAGGTTCTTATTATGAGAATATTCATCGGAATATTCCTTCTTATCTCTGTAATCCTCGCAATCATGACACTCGAAAACCCACAGACTATTATTTCTACACTCATGTCAATTTCATGGGGCGCACTTGCAGGCGCATTCCTTGCTCCGTTTATGTACGGACTTTTCTGGAAGGGTGTTACAAAGGCTGCTGTATGGGCAAGCTTTATCAGCGGTGTTACTATCACAGTTGCACATATGTGTCTGTACACACTCAAAATCGGCAACCTCGACCTTCCTATGGAAATCGGCGGTCTGAGCCTTGCTTCACCTATCAACGCAGGTGCTTTCGCTATGATATTCGGACTTATTATAGTACCTGTTGTCAGCCTTATTACACGCAAGCCTGACAAGGAGCATGTTGAAAAGGTGTTTAAGTGCTACGCTGATGAAAAGTAAAAACAATTTGCAAAACAGCTAAATATACAAAAAAGGGCAGACCTGTGGTATAAGGTTTGTCCTTTATTTTTCCTTGACAAGTTCCCTTTTTGTATTATATAATTATTGTGTAGGCGTATCTCTATACGGCTGCATTGCAGACAGATATGAAACTATCCGCGGTTTGTATCCGCACTCTTTCATCGAAAGGAATTTTAAAAGCTATGGAAAGATTCTTTACAGGCGCTATTGCCATGGAAGAAGCTGTAGAGCAGGTTGCAAAATTTGATATTTTCAACGTGTTCATGCTTCTCGGCGGTCTGGCATTCTTCCTTTACGGAATGAAGGTCATGGGCGACACGCTCGAAAAGGCAGCGGGCAGCAAGCTCCAGTCAATCCTCGCAAGTCTTACCTCAAACGCCTTCAAGGGCTTTATGCTCGGTCTTCTGGTAACGGCTGTTATTCAGTCATCCTCTGCTACAACTGTAATGGTTGTCGGCTTCGTTAACTCAGGAATTATGTCGCTTCACCAGTCGGTCGGAGTAATTATGGGTGCAAACCTTGGTACTTCGGTAACCTCGTGGCTTCTTTCTCTGACAGGTATTGAAGGTGATGCATTCTGGGTTCAGATATGCAAGCCTGCAAACTTTACTCCTGTTCTTGCGTTTATCGGAATTATAATAATCATGTTCTCCAAAAACGAAAAGAAGAAGGACATTGCTCTTATCCTCATCGGATTTGCTGTTCTGATGTTCGGTATGGAAACTATGTCGGGTGCTGTTGACCCGCTTACTGAATCAGAAGACTTCAAGAAGGTTCTTCTTCTCTTCTCTAACCCTATCCTCGGTCTTATCGTTGGTACGGTATTTACAGCAATTGTTCAGTCATCGTCGGCATCTGTTGGTATTCTCCAGGCGCTCACTCTTACCGGTACTGTAACCTACGGAACTGCTATTCCTATTGTTATGGGACAAAACATCGGTACCTGTGTTTCTGCAATGATTTCTTCAATCGGTGCAGGAAAGAACGCTAAGAGAGCTGCTGTTATCCACCTGAGCTTTAATGTCATCAGTGCTACAATTCTTCTTTCAGCTTACTGGATTCTCGAGATGGTTGTCGGATTTGCGTTCGTTGAAATGGCTGCAACCCCGCTCGGTATCGCTGTTGTTCATACAGTATTCAAGCTTCTTGCTCTTGCTCTCCTTATGCCGTTCTCAAGAAAGCTCGAAAAGCTCGCTTGTGTTATTGTCAAGGATTCTGACGAAGAAACAAGACGTGACGAAGAATTCAAGATTCTCGATGACCGTTTCCTCAACACACCTTCATTCGCTGTTGAACAGTCAAAGGTTCTCACAATTCAAATGGCTCAGATTACAAAGGCTGCTATGCTCAGTGCTGTAAGCATGACAAGCAATTACAGCGAGACACTTGACAAGGAAATTCACGACGCTGAAACAAAGGTCGATGAGTACGAGGACAAGATTGGCACATACCTTGTAAAGATTTCCGAAAAGAATCTCTCGATTGAGGACAGCCAGAATGTATCTACTCTTCTCCACTGCATCGGCGACTTTGAAAGAATTTCAGACCATGCTACAAACATCGTAAAGGCATCCAAGGAAATGCACGACAAGAACATCGTGTTCTCAGATAACGCTCAGAATGAAATGAGAGTAATCTCTGACGCTGTTGCAGAAATTCTCAATCTTACCGTTGAGGCGTTCGCTGACGGAAATATGGATTCTGCACACAGAGTTGAACCGCTTGAAGAGGTTATTGACCACCTCAAGTCAAAGCTCAAGAAGCGTCATATTGCAAGACTTCAGGACGGCGACTGCACAATCAAGCTCGGCTTTGTATTTGCTGACTTCCTTACAAACTTAGAGCGTGTATCTGACCACTGCTCGAATATTGCAGGCTGCATAATTGATATGTCTTCCGGTAATCTCAACATTCACGAATCACTTCGTGAGACAAGACTTGAGAGCCCTGCATACAAAGTTATGTACAACGAGTACTCTGAAAAGTACAGACTTCCTGCTAATGCATAAAGCTATATTACAAAAAGGTCCGCAGAGATATTTCTCTGCGGACCTTTTTTATTTACGGGTACATTTATACAAGCTTTAAGTCTTTACTGAAGCTGCTGTTTTTTCGCCTTGTAGGACTTTTGAGCCTTTATTACCTTAAGACGTGAGAATTCCTCTCTGTCCTTTTCGTCGAGGGCGTTTGTGATGAATTTTACAGTTTCCTCGCTGTTTGGAATAATGATATTCTTGAGTGCGTTTGCACGGCGCTGTGTTTTTCTTATTGCAACAGCAAGTCTGTAGATACTGTTTTCAACCTGCGCAAGCACAACGGTTATTTCCTTAACCTTATTGAATGCGATATACGCCTTGTCGAGCTGGGTGTTTGTCTGCATAAATCCGTATCTGATTTTGCTGTCATGCTTGTTCATAGTGATTCTCGGAAGCTCTACACCCATAACGCTCTTGACTGTAACGCTGATGCTTTCCTCGACGGGAATATTATCAGCGATAGGCGAGATTATGCCCATTGTGATATTGGCAAGCTGGAGTGCCGAATATGCCACCTGATAGGTTTCCTCAATTGAACCTCTGAGGCTTTTTGCCTCGTCGGTAAGGAGCATCATTTCTCTTATGAGGATATTACGCTTTCTGTCCAAAAGCTCGTAGCCAAGCTTTGCTAAAGCGAGTGTTTTCTTTGTGCTTATGAGGTTTCCCTTTGTTGCAAAAATCTGCGTAGCCATATTCGTCACCTCCTTAGAGTATAATTCTTAATTTACAGCGAAAACCTTTCCTTTGCCTTTTGCTCGTCATAGAAGCGTGAGATATGCTCCTCGTCGATTCTGTCGAGCTCTGATTTAGGGAGCGTTGACAGGAGCGACCAGCCGAGGTCGAGGGTTTCATCAATAGTTCTGTTTTCGTCAAACGACTGTGTGAGGAAATGCTTTTCAAACAGCTCGCCGAACTTCAGGTAGCTCTTGTCGCCTGCTGAAAGCTCTTCCTCGCCGATAACTGAAGCTAACGCTCTTGCGTCCTGCACCTTTGCATAGGAAGCGAAAAGCTGATTTGACACACTTGAGT
The DNA here is from genome assembly GCA_017396665.1 of Oscillospiraceae bacterium. Classification (GTDB taxonomy): domain Bacteria; phylum Bacillota; class Clostridia; order Oscillospirales; family Ruminococcaceae; genus UBA7477. The sequence continues at coordinate 19,743 of JAFQLH010000037.1, forward strand.
GGTCTTCTCTTGTATAGCCCTCGCCTATTCCGTCTTTCATAAGTCTTGAGAGTGACGGAAGCACCGACACAGGCGGATAGATACCTGTCTGGTCAAGGCCTCTGTCGAGAACAATCTGTCCTTCTGTGATATATCCCGTAAGGTCAGGGACAGGGTGAGTGATATCGTCATTAGGCATTGTGAGGATAGGAATCTGTGTAACAGAGCCCTGCTTCCCTTCCACTATACCTGCTCTTTCGTAAAGCGAGGCGAGGTCTGAATAGAGGTATCCCGGATAGCCCTTTCTTCCCGGAATTTCGCCCTTTGATGAGGAGAACTCTCTGAGTGCTTCGGCATACGAGGTTATATCCGTGAGTATAACGAGGATATGCATATTATGCTCAAATGCGAGATACTCCGCTGCTGTGAGGGCACAGCGTGGTGTAAGTATTCTCTCTATAATCGGGTCATTTGAGAGATTTAAGAACATTACTACTCTCTGGAGCACGCCTGTTTCCTCAAAGCTTCTTCTGAAATACTCCGCAACGTCATTCTGCACGCCCATTGCACCGAAGACCACAGCAAACTCCTGTCCGTTTTCCTCGGCAATTCTTGCCTGTCTTACAATCTGTACGGCAAGCTTGTTGTGGGAAAGACCTGAGCCGGAGAAGATAGGGAGCTTCTGACCTCTGATGAGGGTAACGAGAGCGTCGATTGACGAGATACCCGTATTGATATAGTTTCTCGGATATGTTCTGTGGACAGGGTTGAGCGGCTTTCCGTTTATGTCGGCAAACTTATGCGGAAAGATTTCGCCGAGTCCGTCGATTGGTCTGCCGGAGCCGGAGAACACTCTGCCGAGCATTTCGGTAGAGAGTGCGAGCTCCATAGGTCTGCCCCTAAACTGCGTTTCGGTATTTGTGAGTGAGAGTCCCTTTGTTCCCTCAAACACCTGGAGAACGGCTTTATCGCCCGACAGCTCAACAACTCTTGCAAGTCTTTGCGTACCGTCTGCGAGCTTTATTTTTGCAATTTCGTCATAGCTTATTCCCGACACCTTGTCGAGCATAACAAGCGGGCCGTTTATTTCGCTCAGCCCAATGTATTTGATTGCCATATCGAAAACTCCAATCCTTCTGATTACGCCTTTTCCGCTAAGGAAACAAGCTTTTCAAAGTCGGCAGTCATATCTGCCTCATAGTCCTCAAACATTGAGGGCTTATCATTTGGTATATCATACTTGACCTTAATGAGCTTTTCAAACCAGCCTGTTTCTATGATACTGCTCATAGGCACGCCCTTTGAAAGTGCGTTCTTTGACTTTTTAAAAAGCGACAGGATAGCCTTCATCATAAGGTACTGCTTATTAAGCGGTACATAGGTATCGTCCTTATGGTATGCGTTCTGCTGAAGGAAGCCTACTCTTACGACTCTGGCGGTTTCAATGAGAATCTTCTGGTCGTCGGGGAGGACATCCGAGCCCATAAGCTTTACGATTTCCATAAGGTTTGTTTCCTCGTGGAGAATGTTTGAGATACCTTGTCTTAGCTTCATAAAGTCGGGAGCTACATTCTCGTTATAATACTGCGAGAGGTCATCGGAATACTCCGAGTAGCTCATTGTCCAGTTGATAGCGGGGTAATGTCTTGCGTATGCGAGCGACTTGTCGAGTGCCCAGAAGCATCTTACAAAGCGCTTTGTATTCTGTGTTACAGGCTCAGAGAAGTCAGAGCCCTGCGGTGAAACGGCGCCGATTATTGTTACAGAGCCTTCGCTTCCGCCTAAGGTATTCACATAGCCTGCTCTTTCGTAGAACTCGGAGAGTCTTGACGGCAGGTATGCAGGGAAGCCTTCTTCAGCAGGCATTTCCTCAAGTCGTCCTGAAATCTCTCTGAGTGCTTCTGCCCAACGTGAGGTTGAGTCAGCCATAATAGCTATATGATAGCCCATATCTCTGTAATACTCGGCGAGTGTTATACCTGTATAGATTGAAGCTTCTCTTGCTGCAACAGGCATATTCGAGGTATTGGCGATAAGCACGGTTCTGTCGGTAAGAGGTCTTTGAGTTTTAGGGTCGATAAGCTCAGAGAACTCCTCTAAAACCTGTGTCATTTCGTTTCCTCTTTCGCCGCAGCCTATATATACGATTATATCAGCATCGCACCATTTTGCGAGCTGGTGCTGGGTCATAGTCTTACCTGTACCGAAGCCGCCGGGGATAGCCGCAGTTCCGCCCTTTGCGACAGGGACAACGGTATCTATAATTCTCTGGCCTGTGATAAGCGGCTTATTTGCTGAAAGTCTTTTAGCGATAGGTCTTGGTGTTCTGATAGGCCATTTCTGGCAGAGTGTCAGAGAAACCTCGTCGCCGTCGCAATCGAGCTTTGCTACGACGTCGTTGACCTTATACTTTCCGTTTTCAGCGACATAGGTAACAACGCCCTCTTTGATAAACGGAGAGAGCATACATCTATGCTCGATAAGCTCGGTTTCGGGGCAGGTAGCATATATCTGACCTGCTCTGAGGGTATCCCCGACCTTTATTTTCATAGTAACGTCGTACAGCTTTTGTGTATCGACGGCATCTACCTCTGTTCCGTCCTCGATAAACGCACCTGTTTTCTGACCGAGTGCACGAAGCGGTCTTTCGATTCCGTCGAATATATTTGATATAATGCCCGGTGCGAGAGTAGCGCTCATCGGTGAGCCTGTTGTTTCGACAGGTTCGCCGACGGTAAGTCCGCTTGTTCCCTCATACACCTGAATGGTTGTACACTCAGAGGTAACGCCGATTACCTCGCCGATGAGTCTGCGTTTTCCGACATACACCATTTCGAGCATCTGGAAATCCTTTGTGTCACGAACCTTTACGACAGGCCCGTTGATTGAAAAAATAGTATTCACTTTTTTATTCTCCAATCTGTTTTAATAACTCAGATAGCTTCAAGTCTGAGCTTTTCTTCGAGGCAGAAGCTTTCCCTTGCCTCCTCCAGGGCACAGTCGTAGGTCATATCACACATGATATTGTCCTTCTCAAAAAGCACCTTGACACCGCCGAGCTTTATTGACTTATCGGCTGCTGCTGTATATCCCTTCGGGAGCTTTGAGAGGATTTTCTCTGACAGCTCACAGTCTTTTCTTGAAAGGCGTATTTCGCCCGTTTTGCCTTCATGCTCATTTGCGATACCAAGACAGATACTCTCAAGCTTTCCTGCGTACTCTTCCTTTTTAGTATACTCTGAAAGTCTTTTCTTAACGTTGTTAAAGAGCTTTTCTATAAGCGACTCTCTGAGTGCCAAAAGCTCCTTATTTGCCTGAAGCTTTTCACTTGCTCTGAGTCTTATATACTTTTGCTCGATTGCACGCTTTTCATCTTCTATTCTGGTGGTTGCTAATGCAAGATATTTATCGCTTGCGCCGAGTACTCTGTCATCTCTTATTTTCTCGGCTTCTCTTATCATTTTTGAAACCTTCTCCGAGGTTTCCTTAAACACCGTTTTGCTGAACAGCTCAAGCTTTTCAGATGCTTCGGTCATCAGGCTTCACTCCTTTTTTACAGCTTTATTCCGACTGCCTGCGCAACATATTTTGATATTGTATCAGAAATATTCGACGTTGCGTGTCTGTCGGGAATTTCGACTATCAGGGGACTTGTACATGACAGCTTGATGCGGTAGATATGGTCATAGCACATATTGACAAGCTCGTGGGTAATAAGCACGATTGCTATATCCTTATCCTGTGAGGCTTTTTCGAGTGCCTCCTCTACTTCCTCTTTTGTGTGCACGACAACGCCCTCGATGCCTGCAAGTCGCATTCCCATCTGTGTATCGGTATTGTCACTTATGAGAAAGAATTTCATCTGCTGTCACCTCCCTTTTTGAAAGCTTTTTGTGTGGTTTAACCCAGACCGTTGATGATAAGGATAGAGATAAGCAGTCCGTAGAGTGCGATACCCTCACCAAGTACAACGAAGATAAGTGCCTTAACGAATGACTTAGGGTCTTCTGAAACTGCTCCGATAGCTGCAGATGAGCCGGAGCCTACTGCGATACCTGCACCAACGCAGGAGAGACCTGTTGCGAGGCCTGCACCCAAGTAGCCGATTCCTGCACCTGTTGAGATAACTGCATCAACTGCTGCCTGTGCTTCAGCGGCGCTTACAATCTGACCGAACGGGAATATAACAGCGAGCGCCATTACTCCGAAAAATGTACAAAGGTTTGCGATAAACGCTTTCTTAGGGCTCTTACCCTTCTTTACTCTCATAATTGAATAAACAAGCGGTGCGCAGAGTAAGGTAACTGCGATAAGCGGTAAAACAAAGATTTCCATAGATTTATCCTCCAAAGTTTAATTGTTATCAGTTTTGAGTGTTGCTCCGACAGGCTCAAACGGTTTTCCGTCGCCCTCATAGAATCTGGAGAACACCTCATAGAACTCAAGTCTTATAATCTGGATTGCAACTATCATTCCCTCCATTGCCATAACAAAGAGGTTTCCGACAACTGCGACAACAGGCTGTGCCATACCCGTGAACATTTCCATAATCGTCATTACAACGAGCATCATACCTGCGTGGCAGAGTACAAATCCGCCGACTCTCAGGAATGAGAGGGTATTTGACACATAGCTCAGTACAAACTCGAACATTTCAAAGAAGTTTTCGACGATAAAGTTTCCTATACCGCCCTCGCCCTCCTCAGATAGCTGCCATCTCTTATACTTCACTGCGATAGAGAAAGGCACTCTGCAGAAGATACACACAAGCGGAATCACGATAAGCAGGATAACATAGCCTGCTGTTGTGATGCTTCTGTCTGTGAGCATTCCGAGTACTGCGGCGATTACTGACGAATAGAAGATAAGTCCCGCTATTCCGTTACAGCCGAAGATTGCTTTTTCGTAGTTTTTCTGTTTAAAGCCGGTTATGATATTGAGTATCATTGATATAAGGATTATTCCTACGCCGATTGCGACGGCAGAAATAAGAATGAAGGTTGTCTTATCAAAAATCTCGATAGGCTTTTCGCCCATTCCGATTGCCTCATAGACGGGGTCGAGTGCGTGTTCAAAGCCGAAGAACGAGCCGAATATAAATCCGAACACCATACTGGAAAAACCGCATCTTGTAAGGAGACCGCCGAATTTATTCTTGAGCTTATATGTCATAAACAGACCTGCGAGCAGTATCACAAAGCCTTGTCCCAGGTCGCCGAACATTATACCGAACAGAAGTGTATAGGTGATTGCGACAAACAGCGTCGGATTTATTCCGTTATAAACGGGAACGCCGTACATTTCGACGAGTGCGGCATACGGTCTTGAGAACCAGCCGTTTTTAAGCTTAGTCGGCGGTGTGAGGTCATTTTCTACATCAGGCGGGATTACCGCAACTGACACCGACCTTACATCTGAGAACATCTTTTTGAAGCCATCGCTATGGCTCTTCGGGATAAAGCCCTTTATATAGAACTTGTTATTGATTGTAGCGACGTTCTTTCTAAGGTCAAAGGTATTATTTCTAAATCTTAAAAGCGAATAGATTTTTCGTATCTCGTCGCCTCTGTCCTCTGCAATTCTTGAGAGCTCATAGTTTATATCCTCGACTCTCAGCGACAGCTTATTTATTCTGTCCGAGAGGTCTTCAAGCTCATCCTGCGGAGTACCGTGTACAAACTCAGGGATAACGACTCTTTCAAAATAGAGCGAATTGAAAATTTCGTCTACGATGACCTTTTCCTTCTGTGTACAGAAATACATTCCCCAATAGAACTGCTTATCCTTATCAAACGGAACAAAGAAGAAGGTTTCCTCGTAATATCTGAGCTTATCGTAGCTGTCGACAGGCAGCTTTCCGAGTCTGATATGTGCGTGCTCGCAGTTGAACACCTGCTCAAAGTCCGCATTCATACCCATCATATGCTTGAGCTGTTTTACTGCGGCGCCCTTCTGAGATATTTCCTTATAGCACTCCTGCCTTTCCTCTACAAGCGTTCCGATTTCGCTCTTGAGGTTATCAAGATACCTTTCAAAGTCCTCAAGCGTTTCAAATCCCGGCTCAGATGGATTTATAGTATCGTCGGTTACTACCCCCATACGCTTGCACAGCTCTTCCATATCACGCACAAGAGGTGTATACGGGTTCTTTTCGCTGAGCATTTTAAGCCCGTTGCGATGAGAGTCCGCATTCTTTGCCGCGGCAGGCTCCATATGGAAGCAACCGCTTTCGCAGCATCGAAGCAGAGTCTTGTCAAGCTCAGACATAGTTCCGTCTATGTTGACAAGCATCATTTTTTCTATTCCCATGCCCTAAAGCTCCTTTCTGTCAATAAGCTATAAGCTCTTCTATTTTTTCGCGGGGCAGCTCATAGCGTATTCCCTCGATTATATGAACAATATTCGCAGCCTCTACATCACAAAGCTGTAAAAACGCATAGAACACTGCCGGCATTGACTGAGTTCTGAGCAGCTTTCTTGCACTGCGAAGATTGATTTTTGCCATTTCAGTTTCGATAAAGTCGCTTCTGTCAAACAGCGTTGCTGCGGCTTTAGAGGTCTTTCTTACATACTCGACCATTTCGGTATCCGTTGTACACTCATAGAGCTTTTCCATTTTAGCTTTTCCGAGCTTTGTAAAAGGAAGCTGTTTTGAGCGTATTTCCTCAGAGCCGGCACCGAAGTACTTTTTCATTCTGTAGGCATTGACGATATTTCTGACATCAAGCTCACTTCGTATTGCAGAGGATATCAGTGTAGCGTCGCTTTTTGAAAGGTCATTCTTAACACTTGACATAAGCTTTTTATAGTAATAGGTTCGAAGGATTACCTCGCAGGTGAGGTAATCTGCATTATCACCGAGCGAAGCAATCTGCTCCATTGGTTTTTTGTACTGCGTACAGCCAAGCTTACTGCAAAGCTCCTGAAGGCTTGCACACTTTGACAGCTCTACAAAATCGAGCTTTGTATTGTTTATTAAAAAGGCAGGAAAACCGCTTATAAAGCTTGCTCTTGTTTTTGAGAAAATAGAGTCTATGAGTGACAGAAGCTGCTGTGTCTCGTACTTTAAGCACACGCTGTTATAAAACTCTGCGTGCCTTAGGTGCTGGAAGTCACGGAGCTTTAAGAACATTTCAAAATTGCTCTTTACTATAAGCTCCTCGAGGTAGCCTCTGTGGATTGTATTGACGTTAATTCCCGAAAGCACATCTGAAAAGCGCTTATGCTCCATGAGATACTGTGCAACCTGGGTAACGGTTTTCTTTGACGCTAGGATTCTATAGTCCTCCTGCGTCAGCATCCTGCCGTGTATTGCTCGTATTTTTGTTATTGTTGCTCCTGCACTTGCCCTTTCCAAACTACTTCACCGCCCTTTTCAAGCCTTATCTAAAGCTAGCCTATTATAGAATCTGCGATTTTCTTTTCCCACGCCCCGCAGTTTTCTTCAAACACGCTTATGAGTTCCTTCCGTGCCTGCTGCGACTTTTCGTCAAGCTCCTTCTTATCGGTTGCATACGCCTGCTCCTGCTCCTTTTCAAAGGCAGAAATCTTTTCATCGGCGGCACTGTTTATATCATTCTTCATACTTCTTTCAGTGCTGTCTGCCTCAGCGATTATTTCCTCTCGCTTTGCCTCGCCCTGTGCAAGCATATCGTTTGCCTTCTTGTCTATTTCAAGAATTGCAGAGATTATATCCATGTTGTTTTCCCTCCCGGAAAATCATATTCCATCACGCAAATCTGCGTAAATACACCTAGTGTTATTTTAACTCTCTTTATATGATTTTGTCAATACAATTTAAGCAATTATCGTATTATTGCACAGTTTTATTGCACCTGATAATCATATGATTGATGCTTTTTAATCTTCACAAAACTTTCATCTTATCTTACCTATATTTCGACCCGTTTCGTATTGACTAGAGGCTTAAAAAGTTGTACAATATATTCAGAGATATGTTTACTTTTCTCCGACTAACGACATCACGAAAGGGTGTGACAAAAAGCCTTCGGCAAGACCATGAACATACTGTTTTTTCTAAAGCCAAAATGCGAGGTTGCTCATCTTCAGAACGACTGCACAGTTCGTCAGGCGATTGAAAAGATGCGTGCTTCCGGCTACACTGCTGTACCTGTCATTGACAAGGAGGGCAGATATGTTGCGACTGTCACAGAGGGCGACTTCCTATGGTTTTCGCTTTCCTACAACAGCGACAATCTACTGAAGATTGCCGAGCTCACTCCGTTGTCCGCTATCAAACCGAGAACCGAAAACAAGGCGGTAAGCGTCAACGCAAAGCTCCACGACCTGCTTCTTATGATGATGAACCAGAACTTTGTTCCGGTCACAGATGACAGAGATATTTTCATAGGAATTATAACAAGAAAAGATGTGCTGGAGTACTTTTACGACAAGCTTTCAACTGACGAAGAATAGGTGCTTGTTGCAAAGGTCAGAATACATAAAAACCTCCCGCAAGGAAATTATCCTTGCGGGATTCTTTTGTTTAGTTATCAGGAAGCTGGTACTTGAGAAGGAGCTTTGACGCACTGATAATTGTACGGTTAGCTTTCTCGAGTGTAACAGAGATAGTTTCGTTATCGTAGTTGCCCATCATTTCCTTAGCCTGCACGAAGGTATTTCTTCCGACTTCAATCTGGTGGTTGAAGATACCCTCGAGTCTCTTTACAGACTTAGCTTCGAGGTCCTGGTAAGCCGCCTTGATATCCTTGACGGTATTATTTCTGATATCGTCGTAATTTTCAAGGGCAATATCTATGATATCCGTTCTCTTTTTCTTCTTGAGAATATTCTTGAAGGAGGTCATTGTACCTGACGGGAAGGTTTCGCTTGTTCCTGTCTGAGCGACATTCATTACAGAATGTGCAACCTTCTTCTTTACATCGCTTAAGATTCTGTCAACAGAATTGGACTGTGACACAACAGCGAGGTCTGAGATACCGAGCTTTCTTGCGAGCTGGTCGCTTATTCTTTCAACGAGCTCATTCATTCTTCCGCTATGGATTTCCAGGCAGGTTCTGTACGCTTCGCCCACCTTATCCATGAGGTAGGAATAGAAATACTTTTCAACATCCTCTGCTGCGATATCATTTTCAGACTCTGTCGGTCTGCATTCGAGCACACTTTCTCTGAGCTTTGCGAAGAATTCATACATCCAGACCTCAGCCTCCTGCTGCATTTCGAGGATATTGAGGTGGATTTCCGGCTTCTTTGCTTCGAGGAAGGTATTGATTGTACTGCACTGCTCCTCAAACTCTGCTGTCATATTCTCAAATCTCTTCTGGTCGAGTGCTGACATATCAGAGAAGATATGAATTTTAGCGTGAGTTTCTCTGAGCATCTGGTCGAGCATAGCGAGGACTCTCTTCTTTCTGATGATATCCTTCTGGAGAATGATATCACGCTTTAAGGAAACCTCAAACTTTAAGAACTCTGTTTCATAGTAATCGGAGAAATCCTTATTTGCGTTGCTTGGGATACCTGCTTTTCTGCGGTATTCCTCCTCAGCGCTGATGCCGTAGACAAACGCATTAGGAACGATTGCTTCGCTCTTCTGCGAAATTCTTGCCATAATCTTTTCGACATCTTCTCTTGTGCTGAGAGCATCGACCATATTTACAAGCACATACAGCATACCGAATCTCTGCGGCTGGATATGGCTTGCGAGGTAGAGCTGCTCGCTTTCAGAGAATGGCAGGAGGGCACTTGCTACATAAATGATAGCGTCTGCGTTCATAAGGTAGCTGTTAACCTGCTCGTCGAGGTCTTCGATATCCGAGAGACCCGGAGTATCAACGATACGGATTTCCTTTAAGATTGGGGCATTATCACGTATATCGAGGTGGTCAATCGGGGCTTCGAGCGAAGGCATAAGCTCCTCGAGCTTTTCTCTTGTAATTTCGTCTCTGGAGAGCTTTACACGGGCACCGTTTTTCAAAACAGCGTGGATGCTTGGCTCACCGTATGAGATTTCGTTTATTGTATAGGTTTCAGGTGCGATATTAACAGGTGCGAGGCTTCTTCCTAAAAGGGCATTGATTATTGTACTCTTACCTCTTTTGAAGTCGCCTAAGATAACGAGTGTAAACGGCTCGTCACATCTTCTCTTTATGAGAGCGTTCCAGACATCGAGTCCCTCAGCGAATTCATCTCCGAGGATTGCGGACAGCTCTTTATTTGCGATAAGCTCGTCAAGGCAGCTTCTTACTACGGTGATGTCCTCTTCTGCGGACTTATAAATTGTATTATTTAAATCCATCTTTTACACCCCCGCAGTTGAAGTTCCGAGGATAAAGTTACAACGCACGTCGCAAAGCTGTCCGTTGATAACATTAAGTCCCTCGCTTGAAAGCTCACTTCTCCAGTTATAGAGAAGGTCGCAGTTTAAGAATTCCACGGCGGCAAGTATTCTCTTCTCGTCGTCGGTAGCGTCCCTGCTGACTCTGATATCCCTTGCTGATGAATAGTGTATACCCTGAGCCATATTTACAATTCTCTCGAAATCGAGGTCCTTCATTGTTCTGCTGTAGAAATCGAGGTATCCCTTTGCGTAGAGACCTGCGATTATTTCAGCATATCTTTCCGGCTCATCACAGCATATCATACCTGCTCTGTCGGCTGTTACGTCGGCAAGCTTAACCCACTGTGCAAGCGTATACAGAAGCTGATTGCTTACAGGGAGCTTATACGACTGCTCGACAGGGATAAATCCCCTCTTATCGCAGTTGAAATACTTATATGCAAGGTTATATGTACAGTGGTGGTTCTGGATACGTCCGCATTCACTGCCGATAAGCACCTGCAGCTCATCCTTGTCGCACATATCCACGAGAGCCTTTGTTATTACTATACAAGGCTCGATAATATCACTTGCAATTGAATAGATTATCTTCTTATCGATATCGTCTCTTACGAACACCGTTGGCAGATTAAGCTCAAGTCTTGAGGCACAGAGCTTTGCAATTTCGTACACCTCAGGGTACTTAAGCGAGCCTGCCTGGTTGACCTTAAGAAACAGAAGCTTTGCTTCCTCTGTTACGTCCTGCGAATTGATTGCCTTAGCGAGCTTTGCCCAGCCGGACAGACCTGTTATCTTCTGTCTGAGTGCAAAGTCTGCATCAAAGGCATAGTCGAGCACGCCTTCCACAACGTGGTTACTGAAGGAACGTGTATACGCAAGCAGGTATGAACGGAAGCTTGTATCTATCTTAAGAAGCGGGTTTTTTGTTTCACCCTCTGATTCAATAGCGAATTTGCTGAAAGAATCAATCATTGGTGGTTTCCTCCTACTCTCTATAATCTTCTTCGGAAATTTACTCCTGTGTCTCCTTATTTTCAGAAGCGTCCTTTACATCCTCCATCACCTTTTCAGTTTCACCCGAAACTGCCTTATGGAGAATATAAGCATCTGCGAGAATGTTACTTGTATGAGCAACGATTCCCTGGAGTCTTTCCTTTTCCTTTTCAGAAACCATTTTCTTTTCCATCTTAAGCTGATTTAAGTTGTTGAGTGTTTTCTGAGTGTCCTTGAGTATGATTTCAGTTTCCTGCTCAATCTTGTTCTTGAGGCTTTCAAACGCTGTGAATACCTGCTGACGAACTGTTTCGGAGAAGTCTGTGGTAAGCTTCATTTCGTGGAACTGCTTTCTTACCTGTGTCTTGAAATCAGACTTATACTTTTCGATTCTTTCCTGAGCGAGGAACTTATCTACAGCAAACTTACCGGAGAATGTTCCTGCAAGTCCTGCAAATGCGATAACGAAAAGTGTGAGTGGTGAGAATGCTGCTGCGATACCGAGAGCTGCAGTTGCATACTGAGCGGCAAAGAAGGTAGCGTAGAAGCTTGTAGCACCTGTTACGCCGCCGAGAAGTGCGCCCTTGATGCCTGCTTCTCTGAAGCCGATGAACAGCGCACCGATACCCGACGCACCGATTGCAGAGCCGATAATCTTATCGACACTTCCGCCGCTGTTATTAACCTTTTCGTCGATATTGAACATCTGCTGAATCTTTGTTACGTTGCGGAAGAACTCGTCTTCGAATGACTGGAGTCTTGCAGCCTCGTCGCTGAGGGCAACGTTGATAGAGTTCTGAATCTGTTCACAGATGAGCTGAGCTCTTGTTTCGATGCTTTCACGAATCTTGTCGATGAGCTTTCCGTGAACGACCTTGAGCTTATCACGCTTTAGGTCATTAGGGTTAATCTGGTATGTATCAATAACCTGCATAGCAGTTGCTTCAATCTGTGACCAGTAATCCTCGAGGAGCGGACGCAGACCGTCGTAAACCTGGTTTGCTGCGTCGTTAATCTTAACGAACTCTGCTCTCTTCTTGTTTCTGATTTCTTCGATTTCCTCGATAGCGCTCTTATAACGCACCATAAACTCATCGTTTTCCATCATAAGCGCATTCTTACGCAGTGCAACAGAGTTGAGCACTTCTGTACCGCTGTTGATAAGCTTATTAGCGATAATCTGGAGAGTGATTGTACCTCTCTCCTTAGTGAGCATATTTTCAAGGACATTTTCAAACTGAGGGAAATTACTTTCCTCGAGCATCTGTCTATCGCCGTTCATCTTAGCGATAAGAGCCTTCTTAGCGTACACGCCGATAACCTTCGGCACGCCGATTTTTCTCTGGTAAACGGCAAACTCCTTAGAGTCCTCGCCCATTACCTTCTTAGCCTTATCCATAACGTACTTTTCGATTCTTGTACGAACGGTATCGACAATTCTGTCCTCATCTTCCTTACTGAAGGTGCCGAAGCAGTTTACGATAAAGATAATTCTTCCCACGTCAGAGGAGAGCATCTTCTTTTCAAGAAACTCCTTTTCAAACTGTGAGAACGGAGAATTTGCGCTGATAACGAATACTGCGGCATCAATTTCAGGGAGAATAGACAGGGTAACATTAGTCATCTGCTCATCGTCGTTAAGTCCCGGTGTATCGATGATATCAACGTTATTCTTACAGAACTCTGTATCATAATAAACGGTAGCTTCCTTTACAGTTTCAGCCTTCTGCTCAGACTCGAAGGTAAGCTTTGTTACATAATCCTGGAGGTTACTGATAGGAACCTTTTCACAGCTTCCGTCCTTATACTCTACTGACACATACGGTGTATCATTGTATGTAACTCTGTTAAGAGTTGCAGTTGCAGGCAGAACGTCAGCAGGAAGAATTTCCTGTCCTAAAAGAGCGTTGATGAGCGTACTCTTTCCTCTCTTGAATTCTCCGACGATAGCAACCTCAAAGTGCTCGTCAGCCACCTTATCAATGGTATCACGGATAGATACAGCAGTATTTGTGAGTGACAAATCATAGCTGTACTCCAAGAGCTCGTGAAGCTTTTTCGAGAGATTTTCAACCGTTTCTCTGTACGCTGAGTAGCTTCCGTAGTTAAGCAGTTTATCCATTTTGTTTTTCAGCCCCTTGAACAAAAATTTGCTTATTTATTAAAAAGCAATGTACTTTAAGACACTAGATATAGTATACTAATTTATTATAGCACACTTTTTGCACATTCGTCAATATATTTATTTAATGTTTTGCCTATTATTTCATAGAAATATGAGCATTATTTTTGTGCAACTTTTCAAAGCTACGGGCAAAACAAAAGGACTGCACACAAGGGACGGGCCCATTGTACAGTCCTGAAGCATCAGAATATATCTTTTTTATTCTTGATATGGCGTCTTATAAGGATTATTACAACTGCCAGCAGGCAGGCTACCAGGAACACCGGCATTACCCAGCGGCTTGTTGTTTCGTCCTCTGCGGACTTCATCTGAGTCCACAAATCCTGCATGGTTTTGCTTGCCTCGTCGGAGAGGTTTACGAAAACCGTCATATTCGCCTTTACCTCGTCGCTCGGGTAAGAAACGGGGTCATTTCTTACTTCCTCGTCGAGCATCTCGTATGCGGCACTATGCGGAGTTGAGTAGCAGATATAGTCGATATTGGCGTGAGCGATATCCGGCTCACACATAAAGTTTATGAACATCTCTGCGGCTTCCTTCTGCTTTGAAGAGGAAGGGATACACATAGCGTCAACGAAAAGGTTTGTACCGCTCTTTGGAACAACGAAGCCGAGGTCCTCGTTTTCCTCCATAATCATAAGTGCGTCGCCTGCATAATACGGAGCGATAAGGGCATCGGAAGCGCCCATCTTATCAAAGATTTCGTCCATAACATACGCCTGGACCACCTTCTTCTGCTCCTTGAGAAGCTCTGCTGCTTCTTCAAGCTCCTTTTCATCCTCGGTATTGATTGAATAGCCGAGCATTATTTCAGCGATTGCGAAGGCATCTCTCGGGTTGTCGAACATAAGAATCTGGTCTGCGTAGTCCTCGTTCCAGAGAATATCCCAGTCGATTTCCTCGGGTGCGAGGTCAATTACAGTTGTATCATAGATTATACCGACAGTACCCCATGTATAAGGCACTGAATACTCATTCCGGGGGTCATATTCAAGGTTTCTGAAGTCCTCCATGATATACTTGTAGTTCGGGATATTGTCCATATTTATTTTCTGGACCATACCCTCCTTAATCATCTTGGAAATCATATAGTCAGACGGAATAATTACGTCATAGCTTACTCCGCCGCCCTTGAGCTTTGCGTAGAGCTCCTCGTTTGTAGCAAAGGTTGTATAGTTGACCTTAATGCCTGTAAGCTCTTCAAACTCGGTAAGGATATCGAGGGTTCCCTCCTCCTCGCCGATACAGATATACTCGCCCCAGTTATAGACATTGATTTCGATATCGTCGCCCTTGAAGCGTGTATAATAATCCTCATCCTCTATGGTAAGAGTCTGCACCTCGATGTCTTCTTCGCCCTCTTCGGCTTCATCGGAATCCGAACAGCCTGTAAGACCTGTAACGAGCATTACCATACACAGAAGCCATGAAAGCAGGTTCTTCTTAGTTACTGTCATTCTCTCACGCCTCCTTTGTATGAAGCGTTACGCTTTGCAGCTCTGTTCTCGATAACATTCTTTACGATGAGCACGACAACAACAACAAGGAAGATGATTGTAGAAAGCGCATTGATTTCAGGAGAAACCTTACGTCTTGTCATTGAGTAGATAGTGATAGGGAGAGTCTGCGAGGTAGAGCCGCTTGTAAAGTAGCTGATTACAAAGTCATCGAGCGAGTATGTAAACGCCATCAGAAAGCCGCTGATAACGCCCGGCATAATCTCAGGAAGGATAACCTTTCTGAAAGCCTTTGTCGGACTGCAACCGAGGTCCTGTGCCGCTTCATACAGGTGCGGGTCCATCTGCTTGAATTTCGGCATAATATTGAGAATTACATACGGCACGTCGAAGGTAATATGTGCTATAAGGAGTGTTACAAAGCCGAACTCGATATTCATTCTTGCGGCAAAGAACACGAAAAGGAGCATAAGTGAAACACCCGTTACGATTTCCGGGTTGATGATAGGCATATTTGTAACGTTCATTACGACTGCCTTAGGAACCTTTCTCATACTGTTTATACCGATTGCTGCAAATGTACCGAGAATTGTTGAGATAACGCTTGCCAAAACGGCGATAATGACAGTATTTATGAGAGAGGAAATGATAATCTTGTTATGGAACAGCTTTTCATACCAGTCGAGTGTAAAGCCTGAGAACACGCTTCTGCTCTTTGTTTCGTTGAACGAGAACACGATAAGCACGAAGATTGGCACATACAGAAAGGCAAGTACTATTCCGATATAGATTTTGCTAAGCTTTTTCATATACCGCCCTCCTTATATAAGCACCTGGTCATCAGGGCTGAACTGGTTCATAATTGTCATTATGAGCAGTATGATAACCATAAGCACCAGCGAGATTGCGGCGCCGAGATGCGGGTTATAGGAGTTTCCTAAGAACTGCATTTCGATAAGGTCACCGATGAGGAGGTTTGAGCCGCCTCCGAGCATTCTTGAGATAATGAATGTAGAGATAGCAGGCACGAACACCATTGTTATACCTGATGTAATACCGGGCAGGCTGAGCGGAACAACGACTCTTGTTATAACCTTCTTTGAGTTACAGCCAAGGTCGGATGCTGCTTCGATAACACTCTTGTCTATCTTCTCCATTACAGAATAGAGAGGCAGAATCATAAACGGCAGGTAGTTATACACCATACCGAGTACAACTGCGCCGGATGTATTTATAAGCTTATAAGGGCCGAGGCCTATCATACCGAGAAGGTTATTGATGATGCCGTTGTTTCCGAGAAGTGTCATCCATGCATATGTTCTGAGAAGGAAGTTCATCCACATAGGGAGCATAACTATAAGGAGCATAGTTGACTGCTTATGCTTTTCCATTCTTGAAAGGGCATATGCAAGAGGATATGCGACAACGAGGCATATCACGGTTGCGATGAGGGCAAGCCAAATTGAACGGACAAATATATTTGCGTACTGACCTACCTCAGAGATATTCTGGATAGTCCATTCACCGTCGGCTGTTCTGAATGCAAAGTATGCTACCATAATCAGAGGGACAAGTATAAACACCAGCATCCATACCAGATACGGAACAGAAAATATTTTAAGCTGCTTCAATTCCTTAATCCTCCTGAGTCTTCTTCATAATATGGATATCAAACGGGTCAAAGTCCATACCTATCATTGCGCCGACAGGCTCAGCCTTTGTAGAATGAATCATCCACTTATGGTCAACGCCGTCAACCATCATTTCATAGTGAACGCCCTTGAAAACGACAGACTCGACGATACCTGTGAGCTTTGCGTTTTCAGCAGGGATAACCTTAACGTCCTCAGGTCTGATAACAACGTCTACTGTTTCGTTTGGTGCAAAGCCCTTGTCAACGCACTCAAAGCGTCTGCCTGTAAACTCAACGACGCAATCCTGCGGCATACAGCCGTTTACGATGTTGCTTTCACCGATAAAGTCAGCAACGAACGCATTCACAGGCTCGTTGTATATATCTGCGGGAGAGCCAATCTGCTGGATAACACCGTTGTTCATAACAACTACTGTATCAGACATTGTGAGGGCTTCCTCCTGGTCGTGTGTTACATAAACGAAGGTAAGCTCCAGAGCCTGCTGAATCTTTCTCAGTTCAGTCTGCATTTCCTTACGCAGCTTCAAGTCAAGCGCACCGAGAGGCTCGTCGAGGAGAAGAACCTTAGGGTGATTTACGAGAGCTCTTGCGATAGCAACTCTCTGCTGCTGACCGCCTGAAAGCCTGTTTACAGACCTCTTCTCAAAGCCCTTCAAGTTTACAAGCTCGAGCATTTCGCCTACTCTTCTGAGAATCTCCTTTTCAGGAACCTTCTTTACTCTCAGACCGAATGCGATATTCTCATAGACATTGAGATGCGGGAAAAGCGCATATCTCTGGAACACTGTATTTACATTTCTCTTGTGCGGCGGAAGGTCGTTTATCCTTGCTCCGTCAAACATAATGTCACCGCTTGTCGGCTCCAAAAAGCCGGCGATAATTCTGAGGGTAGTAGTTTTTCCGCAACCCGATGGTCCGAGAAGCGTAACGAACTCCTTATCCTTGATATCAAGACTGATATTTTTAAGAATCTGTTCTCCGTCTTCAAATTCGACAACAATATCCTTAAGGCTTACAATATTGTCCATATCCCAACAATCCTTTCTTATACGAGCCGGCCGAAGCGATTTTGCAAAAATGCAGACCTCATACTTCCCATAGCAAAAAGATTTTGCAGCAAAATTACCGCAACATACTTAATATAAAGTATAGAAGCCTTATTTGTCAATAGTTTTAGAGGAATTTCGACAATTTTACATATAAAAAAGCAAAAGCGTCTGCGATGTTATATTCGCTGACGCTTTATATCTGAATTATTCTTCCTTATACTTATCAAACATACGATAGTACTGGACTATATTATACTCGTTTAGCTTATCGGAGTAGCTGCTCTTTTCGTTTGCTCTGTACCACTTTCCGTTTTCGCCCATATATCCGAAGGAGCTTACTGACGGAACCTTTTCCATAACGGTATCGAGGTACTTATGGAACGGTGTCTTTGGCATATCGCACACCTCAAGAAGCTTGTTTGAGAGGTAGTTGAGGCTTATTTCGACATCCTGCTTTTCCTCAATGTCGTAGTTTGCCCAGATAAAGAACGGTGTTTTGTGGATATCGGCATTCTGCTCTGTTGAGAGGCTTCCGAGCGAACCGCCGAGGAGCGCTTCAGAGAATGACTCGATATGCGGGTAGTGGTCGCCGAAGAACACTATAACTACATCCTCATCGACATTTTCAAAGTAGCTTATAAGCTTCTTTACCGCCTTGTCCGTTTCATAGACTGCGGACAGGTAAGCTTCGGCGGTATCGTCCTCCATGCCCTGAAGCTCGATTGCGGGGTCATCGAGGAGCTTGTACGAAGCGTGGTTCTGCATTGTTGTCATAAACAGAAACATCGGGTTATCCGCAGACTTCTTGGTTTCGTAATAGCGTATTGCATCACGGAAGAGAGTTGCATCGGAGAGTCTTCCGTTTACATACTCAGGATTCATATAGCCCAAGTTATTCTGATAGAACTTATTTTCAAAGCCGAAGAACTCATAAGCCTCGCCCAAATTCCACAGAGTTGAGGAACAGCCTGCCATAGAAACAGTTTCATAGCCGAAGCTGTCAAAGTAACTCACGAGCGAATCCTGCTTTGTCTTAACATACTGGGTATATGCTGCAGAGCCCATCGGGAAGAAGCCCATTGAGTTTCCTGTCAAAAACTCAAACTCAGAGTTGCAGGAGTATCCGCCGTATGCTGAAACTGTGACATAGCCCTTTATGGTATTTTCGCTCATACTGTTTATAAACGGCATATAGTCGTTGTCCGTTTCAAACTCGCCGAGCTTTGCAAAGTCCGCAAACGACTCGTCCATAATTGCTATAACGGTAGGAGTTCTGCCCGGCTGCCCGCTTTCTCCCTCAAAGGCAGAGAGTATATCAACCGCCTTGTCCTCAGAATATCCGTCAGGCTCAGGGTCGCCGGAATTCACGACGTCGAGGAAGAACAGGAACACGTTTCCCGTATCCTTATATGAGGTAAAGTCCTCGTTGCCGGAGAAGTTGAACTTTATAATTCTGTTTTCAACGCCGTAGTCAAAAATCCTTGTCGAGAAGACGCATATCAGCACGCCCGTCAGCAGAGATACCGAACCGCAGATTATTCTTGTTTTAATCTTAAGCGGGCTGAGCTTTGTTATCCATATAACGCAGCAGGCTGCGGCAAGGTTTAATACCGCAAGGACTATAATCATCGGGCCATAGCCTGCAGAAGCGGAATAGTCTGAAGAAATCTCCATAGCCGAGGCAACGTTATTTATATCAGAAGCTCTTATCGGTGCACCTCTGAAGGCGAACACGAAATACTGGAGCACTCCGAAAAACTCAAAGATTACGGTAAGCACCGTAAAGAATATCTTCGGCTTTTTAAAAGCCGCCGCACCTATAAAATAGAAGGTGAAGATAAACAGCGGAGCTAACACAGAGTAGACTACGCTATCCTTCAAAAAATAAGAGCCTGTACAGGTTTCTGTAAACAGGTATGCATTTATAGAAAGGGTAAGTGCGAGCCACAGCGAATTTGAAGCGGGGCGGTTCTTCTTTATGATACTGAACACGACAGCTCCGATAGACAGTGCCGCAATAACACACACCGCAACAAGCGTTGCGACAAGTGAGCCTTGCGCCTTTATTGCATCCATACCATAGTATCCGACAAAGCCGACGCCTAAGTTTATCATCATAAAAAACAGCGTCATCGGAAGGTAATAACCCAGAATAGTTTTCATTATTTTGTCCTTTCAATTGTTTTTGCAGGATTATCCTGACACATTCGTTTATGATTATACCCCAAAAAATGCGATACGTCAACGTTGCCTCAAAAATAATTAAAAAAATTTATGGAAATTTCACCTAGGTAGTTGACAAAAGTAATAAAAAACGATAAAATAATAATAAGTTTTTATCTGTATTAACAACAAGTCGAAAGGGGTGCTTTGTTTATGAGAAAGCTTATCACTATGTTTATATGCTGCGCGCTTACAGTAGGCTGCGCCTGCTCACTTGCTTCGTGTACCAAGGATGAAAGTGACAGCGGTTCTTCATCTTCTGTAAAGAAGGACAACAGCATTCCGTTTGATGAAATAATGGAAAACGGTCTTTCTTCATTGGATGACAGCGAGAGCTTCTACCTTGACGGCAATTTTAATAGTTCGCTTGTGGCAGAGGTTGCGGCATACACCTACGAGGACTGGTTCAGTATGGGGGTTTCGTCACAGTACAATTTCGCTGTCAATGTTCTTAATATGTGGATGTACTACGGTGATGACACGAGCATAAGATATCTCCCGAGCGAGCTTATTGACGCTATATCGCTCGATTTCTCTCAGAACTCGGCTGACAATCCTGACAGGACTGTGCTCGAGGCTATAAATGATTACGCAGAGCCTCTTAACGCTGACCACTACTTCTCAATCCTCAATATTGAGAAGTCTTCCGGTGGAAACGGCGAGGCGTCAGATGTTACTTCCGAAGAATCAATCGAAGGAACAGACACAGTTCTTGATGAATAAGAAGCTTAATCCCCGACATAGTCGGGGATTTTTTAATGTGAATTGTGAACTTTTTGTGCAAATAACGTTTTCGTATTGACTAATCGTAAAAAAAACTGTATAATTCTTATAAAGAGTTAATACAGGAGGCTTACATAATGAACGTACTCGTAGTTTACTGTCATCCATCAAAGAAGAGCTTTACTGCAAAGCTCAAGGATGCATTCCTTGAAGGTCTTGAAAAGGCCGGTCACGATTATGAAATATCTGACCTTTATGATATGAATTTTGATTCGACAATGTCTGAGAGCGAATACCTTTTTGACAGCATGGAAAGCTGTGCTGAGGAGCGTCTTTGCGGCGATGTTGCAAAGGAACAGGTTAAGATTCAGGGCAGCGACGCTGTAGTATTCATCTTCCCTGTTTTCTGGTCAGCTTCACCTGCTATGCTCGTTGGCTGGTTCCAGAGAGTTATGACAAAGGATTTTGCTTACGGCGAGAATCCTAAGATTCCTTCACTCGACAAGGCTGCTTGTCTTGTCAGTCTTGCTGAGGATATGGAAACAGCTCAGGGCAAGGCTCACATTGAGGCTATGAAGGCTACAATGCTCGGCTCTAAGATTTTTGTCAACGCAAAGGAAAGCCAGATTGACGTATTCGACAAGCTTTCTGCTGACCTTTCTTCTGCTGAAGACAGAGAAAAGCTTATGGATGAATATCTCAAGAAGGCATTTGAGCTTGGTGCAAGCTTCTAAAACAAAGTAAAAAATAAATCCGTACTTCGGTAAGAGGTACGGATTTTTTATTTCCCTGTTACTTTGAAAGAAAGCTTTTGAGTGCTTCAAAGGTCTTGTCGCTTATAACATGCTCCATCTTGCAGGCATCCTCAGAGGCTGTCTCCTCATCGACGCCGATGCTCTTAAGAAAGCTTGTAAGCACGTTATGTCTTTCGTATATCTTTTCAGCAAGCTCCCTGCCCACGTGTGTAAGAGTTATGTAGCCGTTTTTGTCAACGGTGATATACCCGCCGTTTTTGAGAATTCCGACAGCTCTGCTTACACTTGGCTTTGAGTAGCCCATATATTCAACGATGTCTATTGAACGCACATCGCCCGTTTTCTTTGACAAGATAAGAATTGTTTCGAGATACATTTCTCCCGATTCCTGAAGATGCATTTTTCCTGCCTCCCTCACAATAGCTTACTATTAGGATACCACAAACGCAGAGAATTTGCAAGTGAATTTTAAAACCACATTCCGTAATGCTCGAGCACTATCTTCAAGCCGAGGCATACAAGCACGATTCCGCCTGTTATCTGGGCTTTTTTATTATACCTTGTTCCGAAGACGCTTCCGACCTTTACGCCGACAGCAGACAGGCAGAAGGTTACTACACCGATAAAGCTAACGGCGGCGAGTATGTTTACATCAATCATTGCAAACGAAACTCCGACAGCGAGTGCATCTATACTTGTTGCGATTGCGAGCACAAGCATATTCTTAAACGAAAGCGATGCGTCGGTGTCCTCGTCGCAGTCGGGACAGACGGCTTCTCTAATCATATTTATTCCTATTATCAGAAGCAGTGAAAAGGCTATCCAGTGAGCTACCGAATTTACGACACCTGCAAACGCCGAGCCAAGCAGGTATCCTATTGCCGGCATAAGTGCCTGGAACAGACCGAACCAGCCGCCGACTATTGCCATTTTTCCAAGGCTTATTTTCTTCATCGAGAGTCCCTTACAGACCGCAACTGCAAATGCGTCCATTGACAGCACGACCGCCATTATAAACAGCTCTGCAATTCCCAAAACTCCATCTCCTTTTTTGCAACAAAAAATCCATACACAGTATAATACTGAGCATGGAACTCATTTAGACCTGCCACGCCCGATAATTACATAGTACCGTGCGTGAGTCTCGTTAATTAAGATAAACCAGACGGACAAAAAAAGCCGTCAGTATGTTGACTTACCGCAGTAAAACTGCCAACTACTCCCTCACAATGTTCCCATTGTATCACGGCCGAGAAGATTTGTCAAGGTAATTGCAAGCTATATGTATATTTTCTTCACACAAGCAGATAATAGCAAAAAACCGAAAGGAGCAACGGTGTCGGGCATTCCGACTGCCGTTTTTAAAGCTTATGAAACTACCTATGTCAAGGCGGACAAGAATACGTCTTTTGCTGTTCTTGTCGGCGGCTGTTATTCTGCTGCTTATCAAAAACATTATTCTTATGCGTGAAAACGCAGACGCTGACCTGTTTTACGAATCGACATATCTGCGTGCTGTTGAGGACCTGTCGCAGGCGACAGAAAACATCACCAACACACTTTCAAAGGAGCTTTGTGCCGGCACCTCGCAGATGCAGACGAAGCTTTCAGCAAAGCTTTTATCGGATGCGGCAACTGCGAAGGCTTCTCTTTCACAGCTTCCTGTGTCGGAGCTTTCTCTTGCAAACACCAACAAATTTCTCTCGCAGGTCGGAAACTACGCCGTTTACCTGTCGGAAAAGTCCGCTGACGGAGAGCAGATTTCTCAGGAGGAATACGACAACCTAAAGCTTTTATACGAATACTCCGCAAAGCTTTCCGACAATATGTGGACTATTGAGCAGATGCTCAGTGCGGGCAGGATTTCTCCTCAGGAGGTTGTGCTGTCGCTTCAGCAGGCTGATATTTCAAACTCAGATGTTCCTTCTGTTACAGACGGCTTTTTGGAATTTGAGGAGGGCTTCGAAAACTACCCTACCCTCATTTACGACGGGCCGTTTTCAGACCATCTTATGAACAAGATGCCAAAGCTTCTCAAGGGGCTTGATGAGATTTCAGAGGGCGGAGCAAAGGCTGTTGCGGCGAGGTCTCTGGGTGTTACAGTTGACGCACTCAAGAGGCTTTCTGACGAAGAAGGAAATATGCCTTCCTACTACTTTTCCACAGACAATGCAAGCGTATGCATAACAAAGCGTGGCGGACTTATTGCTTATATGCTGAAGAGCCGCAATCCTTCCGTTTCAAACATTTCGGCAAAGGATGCAATTTCAAAGGCGGACAAGTATCTTGACAGGCTTGACATTGACGATATGGCTGTGACCTACTACGAGACTCTCGGCAATGTATGCACGATAAACTACGCATATGTACAGGACAACGTTACCATATACAGCGACCTTATCAAGGTGAAGGTTGCACTTGACAACGGTGAGATTCTCGGCTTTGATGCAAGGGGATTTATTTCGAGCCATCACGAGCGTGAGCTTTCATCGCCGAAGCTGACCAAGGCTCAGGCAGGACGCAGTGTTTCAGAACATCTTGGCATAGAGAGTGTACGCCTTTGTGTTATTCCGCTGAAGGACACGACCGAGGGGTACTGCTACGAATTCAAATGCAAAAGCTCTGACGGAAGGCAGGTGCTTGTTTATATAGATTGTATGACAGGCAAGGAGCATGAAATTCTTATGCTGTACGAGTCCGAGGGCGGAGTACTTGCGATGTAATAAAGGGAGGAAAAACAATGAACACTATTTTTCAGAAGAGCAAGACGAGAGAAAATCTTATGAGGGCATTTGCGGGAGAATGCCAGGCGAGGACAAGATATGACTTGTCTGCCTCACAGACAAAGCAGAAGCTTTATGTCGTGAGCGCACTTTTCAAGTTTACCGCAAATCAGGAGAAGGAGCACGCAGAGATATTCTACAATCATCTTTCTCCCTGTGCGACAGAGAACGTAAACATTGACGGAAGCTACCCTATTGACATTTCGACAGATGCGGCAAAGCTTCTTCGTATGGCGGCACACAATGAAAACGAGGAGCACGATGTTGTTTACTCGTCCTTTGCAAAGGATGCCCGTGAAGAAGGCTTCTCAAAGATTGCACAGGATTTTGAGAACATTGCAAAGATTGAAAAGACACACGCTCAGAAGTTTGAATACTTTGCAGAGCTTCTTGAAAAGGGTGAGCTTTTTGTATCCGACGTTATGACAAAGTGGATGTGTTTAAACTGCGGATACACTCTTGAAACGAGGGAGGCACCTGCGGTCTGTCCTGTCTGCAATCACGACAGGGGCTACTTTATCAGGTTTGAGCTTTCGCCGTGGTGCAAGCTTCCAAACAACCGATAACAGCGAAGCCTCGGAGGGAAAAGTCCTTCCGAGGCTTTTATTACTTGCCGAAAAACAGCACCGACACTCCGTAGATTACCACGAGGTGGGCAGGATAATAGATATAAAAGAGTTTTTTCATTTTCAGCTTTCCTCTTTGATTGTTGTAGAAAAACAGCAGCGGCAGAGAAAGAAGCGAGAACCACTGTATACCTCTCATACTCATATTGAGGCTGAGCATTACAAGGCAGACGCCTGCGGCGATAAGCTTCGAAGCTTTTGTTTCTCCGAAATAGATACAGACAGGGAGCAGTACGCCCCATATGCCGTAGTCAATCACAAAGCCGTCTATGTATTCGGGGAGCACAAGCGTTATAACAAACACCGCACTTATTGCAATCGTTGCTGCAAGAACGTCCGCTACAGCTTTGCTCTCTCTTGCTTTTCTTATTGAGAGTATCAGAATTATTGACAGCGTAAAGGTGACGAGTATATTCTGGTAGAGGCTTTTTTCTGTTATATAAAAAGTTAACTGACAGACTGCCGCCAGCGTGACAATCGAAGCGAGGTAGCTTTTTGACGACTTAGTATACTTACAGCCCTCGGCAATCATAAACGCAAATATCGGAAGTGCGAGTCTGCCTATTACTCTGAGCACTCTGTACTGCGGAAAAATGAGCTTTCCTATATGGTCTATAGTCATTGTAATGAGTGCAATTATCTTAAGCTGATTTCCTGTCAGCACACCCGTTTTCACAGCAGATGCCTCCTTCCCTTAGACTTTAGGATATTATACAGCATTGCAGCTTTTTTTGCAAGCTTTTGTCTGTAGCAAAAAGAAAAAGCATCGGGCGGTATAGTCCGATGCTTTCTTATTTTACTTAAGCTTTTATCTCTTGGCTCCGCAATTGTTACAGAACTTTGCGTTAGCTGAAAGCTGCTGGCCGCAGTTCGGACAGAACACCTGCTGAACTGCTTCTTCGATTACAGGCTCTACTGTCTGCTCTGCTGACTCCTGAACCTCCTGGGCCTTTTCCTCGAAGATTCCTACAGTTTCCTGTGCCTTATCTTCAAAGAAGCTTTCTGCTTCGTCAGCCTTCTGCTGAACCTCTTCCTGGACAGGTGCTGCCTGCTGGAAGAAATCAGTCGGATATGCTGCTTCCTGCATCTGCTGAGCTTCCTGCGGAGCTGCTGCGATAACAGGAGCTGCTGCTACTGCTGCAACAGGTGCTGCTGCGGCTGCTACTGCCTTGCCGGGCTTTCTTGCAACCTCAACCTTATTCTTTTCAGCACCGATTCTGCAGAGGATAACAAGTCCTGCCACGATAAGAAGAATTGCAATAAGAGCCGGGAGTGCATATATCAGAAGGCCATAGAAGCATCTGAACTTTTCGCCGTCGTTGTCTGATGAGAAGCCGTCCTTCATATCAGAGCCAAAGAAGTTAATAAGGTAGATAACAGGCTCGATAAGGCAAGCTGCTGCTGTGCCGATAAGCATGATTCCCTGTCCGCTTACGATAGTCTTCTTCTTTCCTGAGGAAGCGAATATCACAACTGCGATAAGTGAGATTATTGCGAGGATGAACGCTTTTTCTGTAAACAGGCTGATAACCTGAACGCCGTTTCTGTTCATCTCAAAGTATCCGATGATGCTTTCTACAAACACCTTTTCTGTTTCTGCATCAAATGCGGTATTGTAGATAAACCTGAGAAGATACTCCTGGAAGGATGCTACAAGCGAGAGCACGAGTGCTACAATGCTGAGAACGACAGGAACACCGCCGCCATGTGTCATTTTTTTCATAGGTCAAAACCTCCTGATGTTACTTTTATAATATTATAATAACGCAACGAATTTAAAATGTCAACTGTTTTTACTCGCCTTTTCAAAGACTACTTAATCTTTTTCATGAGCTTCTTTACGAGTTTGCCGTTTTTGTACTCAAACATAAATACAACCGCTGCGACAAGCAGTCCGAATACACTTAGTATAATTGATATCACGAAGTAGCCCGGGCAGTAGGACATTGAAACGGTATGCTCACCTGCTTCGAGCTCAACGCCGATAAAGGTGCCTGAGATTATTGTAGGCTCGACTGTTTTTCCGTCGACCTTTATTGTCCAGCCTTCCTCGTAAGGAATTGTTGTAAAGAGCATCTGGTTTTCGCCTACTGTTATATCGCCTTCGATATATGTGTCATCAAACTCTGTGATATTCCAGAGATTCTGCTGAATCTTTGAGATATCTGTCTTGAAGGCTTCCTCATCGAACACATAGAACAGCTCGTCGCTCCAGTATGCTTCTGCCTTGTCTGTCGGGATAGATACTCTTACTCTTACAGACTCGCCCTGTGCAAACTCGCCGATATCGAGGATTGAGTAGTGGTCGCCCTCGAAGAAGTGTCCTGCAAATTCAAACGGACTGCTTTCCTCTGCGAAGACCTCATTTCTTGCAACCCAGACATTCACCTTTCTTTCGTACATTGTCGGGAAGTACATATACAGGTGGGACTTCTTAGGCATTTTGAACACATAGTCTATATGGCACTCGCCATAGCTTGCGTCTGTAAAGTAATACTTTGTATGATTGTTGCTTACTGAAACAGTTGAGAGGTTTACTGTGTCGATAACCTCAGGGTAAACCCTTTGCATATACTCGGTGAACTCTCTTCCGCCCTTATCTCCGAGTGTATAGTTCATTATCATATTCTGATTCCAGAACGGATTTCTCTCGTCAAACTGGAAGCTCTGCATCATATTATCCGCAGCAAAGCCGACAGACAATGCGTTAGGGTTTTCATAGACGCTGATGTTTGTTCCTGTATCTTCAGTTGTGAGTACCTGGACATAATCCGACGGGATATCTGTATGGGCTGTATACTTGAGCTCCCAGTTCATAAGGTACTTTATTCCGAAGATTGCGTCTGTGATAGGAGTTGTGCCCTGATACTTTGTATAGTTTCCGCCGTAGGCATAGCCCATATACTTGAGCGCCATAAGTGCGGGAGCGTTCATTGTTGAGCTTGAATGTGAAATACCGTTATAGCCTGTACCGATAGGGTCGCAGACAGTTCTGTGGTAGGTAGATTCCATACGGAAGAACTCTCCGCCGTCGTATTCCTCTACCTTATCGACAGTATTTCTTACATCAATCATATACGGCTGGTAGGATTCAAAGGTACTGTATGCGACGTCCTCGTCAATCTTGAGGATTGTATCATAGGAAACCGCAAACAGCTCTATTCCGACAACGCCTGCCATAATCCAGCACACGAGCTTTGTATTATACTTCTTCACGAGGTAGAGCATAAGGTACACGGCACCGAGTGCGATAAGCGAGAACCACACGCCTTGTATTGCGTATTCCTTCTTCTGGTCCTCCAAGGTTTCGACATTTATCTTTGTGAAATGCTCAAAGCCGAGTGTATCGAGGTAGATTATAAAAGCTGCGAGGCCGAAGAACACTCCGCCGAGCTCCTTTGTTGTAAAGCCGTCCATTTCCTCAAACGCTCTGTATGCTATAATGAGGAGAATAAAGCTGAACACGAAGGAATATCTGTACGGGAGCCAGTTAGGAACCTGGAAGCCGTGGAGTGCGATATCGACAGGAGCGATATACATACAGATTACAGTTGACAAAAGCAGGAGTCCCTTTGCTACCTTTTCCTTCATAGAAATCTTGCTATTGAGGAAAAACAGCGGCAGCAGGATTACTGCGATAAGTCCGCAATACACCATCGGGAGTCCTTCCGGTCTTACTGTATCGTAGGACATAGGGAACAGCTTTGATGTAAACTCGAAGAGGTCAAACTGTGTTCTTATAGTAAAGTCAGCCTGTGAGAACTCCATCTTTCCAAGCTTTAAGGAGTTATACACAGGTATGAGCACCCAGCTTGACAAAAGAAGTGCTGTAACAGTTCCGAAGAAGAATCTTCCGCAGCCGCCGATAAAGTTCTTAGGTAAGATTCTTCCCTCTCTTGAGAGGCAGTAGTAGATAAAATAGAACAGGGTGAATATTCCGACCATATATCCGATATAGAAGTGCGCAATAAACATAAGCGCAAGCGGAATGATATACGGGAGCATTACCTTGTCGTCGATAAATCTATGAACACCGTAGAAGATAAGCGGCAGGTAGATAAGTCCGTCGAGCCACATCGGGTCCATAAGCTCTACTACCATATACGCCATAAGTGCATAGCAGGTAGAGAAGGTCACGAGTGTAGAGAGCTTAGGCTGTCTTACGCTTGTTCTCTTGAGGAAAAATGCGAAGGTTACAGCCGCAGTACCAATCTTTGCGAGCTGCATAAGCTCGATTGCGCCGCACATACAGGTTCTTGGGAGAAGGCAGATGATAAGCATGAACGGACTTGCGAGGTAATACGCAAATATACCGAACATTTCGCCCGAAAGGTTTCTGCCCCAGTCGTATATGAAGCTTCCCTCGCCCCAGAAGGCATCTCTGAACGCTTCATAGAAATAAACATACTGGCCGTTGAGGTCAAGCACCAGAACCGATTCCTCGCCGAACGGGTGGACCTTGAACACTGCGTAGACGATATACATTATCAGGAACGGGATTGCGAATATGAGCAGGTAATCCTTTCTGTCCCATATCCATTGTCTGAGTCTGTCGAGCAGGCTCTTTTTATTTTCCGCAGTCTTTACTGCTTCGTTTTTTGCCTTTGTCATTTTTCTTCCTCGCTATTGTTTCTTATTACTTCACTTACTATATATCTTGGTCTTTGTTTTATTTCCTCATATATCTTTGAGATATAGTAGCCTATTACTCCGAGGCTTATCATAATCACGCTTGAGGTAAAAAGCTGGAGAAGGATAACCGTTGTAAAGCCTTCAAGCGAATTTCCCGAAAGCTTATTATACAGCGTATTCACAGCCATTATAACCGATACGAGAAGCATTATGAGTCCGCATACGGTAACTGCGTGAAGCGGTGCTGATGTGAATGAGGTGATAGAGTTTATCGCATACTTTATGAGCGATTTTACAGACCACTTTGATTCGCCCGAATTTCTTTCTGCTACATCGAAGTAGACCTTTTCTGTTTTGAAGCCTACCCAGCCCGACATTGCTCTGAAGAAGGTAAGTCTTTCAGGCATTTCATTAAGGGCATCGACTACCTTTCTGTCGAGCAGCTTAAAGTCACTTGCTCCGCTCATATCAATACCCGATGACTTCTTGACAGAGCCGTAGAACAGCTTTGCAAACATCTTATAGAGGAAGCTTTCCTTACCTCTGCTTGCCTTTCTGCCTTCTACGACATCGACGTCGTTTTCGCTCCATATCTTATACATATCTACGATAACCTCAGGCGGATGCTGCATATCGCAGTCGATAAGCACACAGGCATCTCCCTTTGCATACTTAAGTCCTGCAAAAATTGCAGACTCCTTTCCGAAGTTACGGCTGAAATTCACGCCGACGATATTACAGTTCTTCTCAGACTCCTCGGTAATTCTTTCCCATGTCTTATCCTTTGAGCCGTCGTTTACAAACACTATCTCGTAATCTATATTATTTTCCTGCATGAGCGATGAAACACGCTGTGCTGCAACGGGGATATTGTCCTGCTCGTTGTAGCTTGGAATTATAATCGAAATCACTTCTTTGCACCTCTTTTTCCTGCAAATATACATATATAGTTATAATACCACAAATACGCTTTAAAATCAAGTAGGACGCAAAAATCCCCACCGATTAGGGTGGGGATAGAACATTCAGTCTATTTAAGAGAGCTTTTATACATCATAGCCTCAGGTACGTAGACAATGACCTCTCCTGTTGACATGTTAACCATTATCTCATTCTCTCTTATTGTATATGCAGAAGGGTCATACTCCGTATCGGAAATGAAGCACCAATACGGTTCAAGACGGTTGCTTTTCTCGTCGCCATAAAATCCTTTTTCGATGTATTTTACAGATATCTCGGATATTTCTCTCTCATAGTATTCTGCCATAAAATCAGATGCCAGCTTCAGAGCGTCATCAAGAGGAATATACGAGTCCTCAAGCTCCTTTTCCTCAGAAAGACTTATGCCACCCATTTTATACACTTCGCCTGCCTTATCGGGCTCGCATATTGACACATACATACAGTTTGAGTACATATAAAACTCACTGGTTTCAGATGTTGCTGTTACAGTTGAATCCCTGACAGGGACGTTATCAATTACGTTTTCAAACTGGACACGGTAATAATACTCATCGGCATTCTTGTTTTTCAGGACAATGACATTGGTCGCCCTGTATTCTACATCATCAAGATAATCTTTAAGGGTCTCATTTACAAGCTTTATTGCATAATCAAGTGCCTGCTGTGCTGAATAGTCCTGGCCTGCAACCTTATATATACAGCCGTCTGTTGTTTCTCCTCTGTCAAGGCGGATAATCCTTTCTACATCGGCATTTGAAACCTTAGTGACGGTGGATTGCTTATAAGCCAGAAAGGTATTGCTCTTTGAATAGGAACAGCTGTAATACTCTTCACCGATTGTTTTACGGATCATTGCACGGTTATACACTTCAAAGCTGTCCTTATTGAAATCCTCCTGAGTAAAGACATCACCCAGTATCAGATTACCTATACTGAGGCATCTGTCTGTTGCCTCCTGCTCCTCTATCCAGCCTGTTTCGATTGAAAAAGAGGAAAATCCGTCTGTATCGGGTATATTCAGGACACAGTTTTCAGTGAATATGATATTGGAAAAATCATTCTCAGGAACATCGGTCTGAGCTGATATCTCTTTCCAACTGAGCTTATCGCTTTTTTCTTTATTCATAATGAGCACAATTATAACAGCTATTGCAACTGCAACAACTGCAAGCGAAATAATGAGTATCAATTTCTTTTTACGTTTTGTCATAGAAAATCTCCTTAGCAACTAAAGTATAACTTTTCCGCCAAAATTGCACACAACAGACGAATAGTTTTGTAACTCAAAGTTTACAAACAACGTATCACCATAAGTATAAGGGGTTACGAAATTAATAGTTTTCATATCGGTACGAATCTGTTGAAAATAATTGTAATTAAAGCAAGTGTACGTCTCAATTACATTGCCTTCTCGGTCATATCCCTTTGCCTGTGCCCTATATCTAACAGTAGCAATGGTACCGTTTGCAGTTTCTGTCGAGGAAAAAGTAGGACAATTAACTTGGATAGAAGTCTTATCGCTATCAGGTGTAAACTCTAAAATATCCGTACTATACAGCAAATATCCAGAGCTAGACGGAACTCTTTTTAATCTCCAGTACTTTGTATAAGTGGTTGCACTGGCGGTCCCTGCCATAGCGGTGGTCATAGTCAGAGCTGCGAGAGCAGCGGCGAATGTTTTCTTAAGCTTGTTTTTCATAGTATTACCTCCATAAAAATTTATTTTTTCTGCAGTTTATCGGAAATATGTAACCGTACTTAGAAACATTGCCTTTATTTCCTTGGCTGCTATTTACATTATAGCTCTTTAATTTACAAATTTCAACTGTAATTATGCACAATAATGGTAATATCGTATTGTGCAGGGTATACGACCAAAGATATGCGGTTATTCCGTCTACTATATAAGAGTCAGAAAAGTGGCATTTGGTTGCAGTGAATTAAAAATATTTTTTCCAGCTCACAGCAGGCACAAAAATCAAGCTTTCATTTGCAGTTCAACTAACTTTCACTTTATTATCACAAAGGTGCGTTATATTTTTATCATTGGAAAGAGCAATCTTTCCATCCCTTTCAAAATGCAAAAGGTTTTACCCCAAGCCTTTTACATCGCCGGTATAAAACCGGCATCTCCCCTATAATTTTTTCATTTCTTTCGCTGCCGCAATTGTGCGGCAGTTTTTCTTTTGCAAAAAAACAAAAAAACTTATTTTACCTATGGAAAAAAGACAGAAAGTATGCTATACTTAGTGTGTATATCTAAAATACTTTTCGGAGGTAGATAAAATATGCTTACAGACATCGAAATTGCTTCGAGCGCAAAAATGCTTAAAATCAAGGAGATTGCCGCAAACCTTGGCATTTCAGAGGACGACCTTGAGCCTTACGGTCACTACAAGGCAAAGCTCTCTGAGGAGCTTTTCACAAAGCTTTCGGACAAGGAAGACGGCAAGCTCATTCTTGTTACTGCCATCAACCCTACACCTGCGGGCGAGGGCAAGACTACAATCTCAGTAGGTCTTGCTGAATCTATGGCTAAAATCGGAAAGAACGCTGTTCTGGCACTTCGTGAGCCATCACTCGGCCCTGTATTCGGAATCAAGGGCGGTGCGGCAGGCGGCGGCTACGCACAGGTTGTTCCTATGGAGGACATCAATCTTCACTTCACAGGCGACATGCACGCTATCACTGCTGCAAACAACCTTCTCTGTGCACTCATTGACAACCACATCCAGCAGGGCAACGCTCTGAGAATTGACCAGAGAAGAATTCTGCTCAAGAGATGTCTTGACATGAACGACAGAGCACTCAGAAATATTATCATCGGTCTTGGCGGCAAGGTGAACGGTGTTCCGAGAGAGGACAGCTTCCAGATTACCGTTGCAAGCGAGGTTATGGCAATTCTTTGTCTTGCTTCAGACCTTGCAGACTTGAAGGCAAGACTTGAGAGAATCCTCGTAGCTTATGACCTTGACGGCAAGCCTGTATTCGCTAAGGATTTAGAGGGCTGCGGTGCTATGGTTGCACTTCTCAAGGACGCTCTCAAGCCAAACCTTGTTCAGACTCTTGAAAACACACCTGCTATCATGCACGGCGGTCCGTTTGCAAACATTGCTCACGGCTGTAACTCTGTAAGAGCTACAAAGCTGGCTCTCAAGCTTGGTGACTACTGCATCACAGAGGCAGGCTTCGGCTCTGACCTTGGTGCTGAAAAGTTTATGGACATCAAGTGCCGTTTTGCTTCTCTCAATCCTTCCTGCGTAGTTCTTGTTGCTACAATCAGAGCACTCAAGTACAACGGCGGTGTTCCGAAGACTGAGCTTACTGCTGAAAACGTTGAGGCTCTCAAGAGGGGTATTGTAAACCTTAAGACACATGTTGAGAATATGCACAAGTTCGGTGTGCCTGTTGTAGTTGCAATCAACCGCTTCCACACAGACACTGAGGCTGAAATCGCAGTTGTTGAAGAAACCTGCCGTGAGCTCGGCGTTGAGGTTTCTCTTGCTGAAATATTCGCAAAGGGCGGAGAAGGCGGCACTGACCTTGCAGAAAAGGTTTGCAGCACTATTGCTTCAAAGCCTTCAAACTACAAGCCGCTTTATGACACAGAGCTTTCAATCAAGGATAAGCTTCACACTATTGCTACTGAAATCTACCGTGCAGACGGAGTTATCTACACAGCACAGGCTGAAAAGGCTATCAAGGAAATCGAGTCACTCGGCTTCGGTAATATTCCTGTATGTGTTGCTAAAACTCAGTACTCACTTTCTGACGACCCTGCAAAGCTTGGCAAGCCTGAGAACTTCAAAATCACTGTTCGTGACCTCAAGCTTTCCGCAGGTGCAGGCTTCGTTGTTGCTTACACAGGCGATATCATGACAATGCCGGGACTTCCTAAGGTTCCTGCTGCAAACAAGATTGACTGTGACAACAGCGGAAACATTTCGGGACTTTTCTAAAATGAAAAAGCCAAAGCTCCCAAAGCTTAAAATCGGAACGATTGCACTTATATCGGTCTTTGCGCTGTGCATTATTCTCAATGTACTCGCAAGACTGTGCAGTCCGTTTGCTGACTTTTATCTGGAATACATATTTCCTGTTTTCAACCACACCTTCGGAAGGCTTTGCTCGTGGGTGCCCTTCTCGGTGGGTGAGATACTTATTCTCATAGCACTCGTAGGGCTTCCCGCTTCGCTCATTCTGTATGCTGTTCTTATGATAATCAAAAAGGGCAGACGCAAGAAGGTAAGCCGGGTATACTTCACTGTTATTGCGTGGTGCGTAGCTTATGTACTGCTCACCGAAACGCTCAATTGCTTTATACTCTATCAGTGCTCGACGTTTGCTTCAAAGAACGGCATATCAGAAAACACCTACTCGGCAGAGCAGCTTCTTGATTTGTACGAGGTTTTGGCAAGGCAGACAAATGAGGCTTCAAAGCAGATAGAGCGTGATGAGAACGGCTGCTTTGTTTTAAACGCAGACCTTGACGAGACGGCCAAGGAAAACCTTCTGGCACTCTCTGAAAGATACCCTGTACTTGACGGCTTCTACACAACGCCTAAGCCTGTCATAAACTCATACTTTATGAGTCAGCAGTATCTTATGGGAATATACTTCCCGTTCACGCTTGAGGCAAACTACAACCACCTTATGTATGAGAGCAATATGCCTTGTACCGTAACGCACGAGCTTGTGCACACACAGGGCATCATTCTCGAAGACGAGGCAAACTTTATTTCCTTCCTCGCCTGCTCGGAGTCTGACAATGCGGATTACCGTTACAGCGGTTATCTGTCGGCACTCAAGTATGTTCTGAACAAGTCCTATGATGCGGTTGCGGATTTGGACGATTCCTACAAGCTTCGCTACAACGAGATTACTCTTAGCCTTGACTACGGAATACTTGTTGACATAAACGAGAATCAGAGCTACTGGCAGAGCGTTCAGGAAGAGGATGAGGGCATTCTGCCTTCAGATGTTGTTGACGAAATCGGGAACGAGTTTATCGACGTAAACCTCAAGCTCAACGGTGTTGAAGACGGCAGGCAGAGCTACGGAAGAATGGTTGACCTGCTACTAAACTATTACAGCGATAAGGAACTTATATGACACACAAATACATAACACATTCCGCACAGGAGACGATAGAGCTTGCGACAAGCTTCGGCAAGAAGCTCAGAGGCTCTGACATAATAGCCTACAAGGGCGGTCTCGGTGCGGGCAAAACTACCTTTACAAGAGGTATAGCGATTGGTATGGGACTCGGCGACGAGGTTATCTCCCCTACCTTCTCGCTTGTCAATGAATACACCAAAAGCGGTGTGAGGACAAGGCTTGTGCATTTTGATATGTACCGCATAACAGGTGCTTTAGACCTTGAAACTACGGGCTTTTTTGACTACATGGACTGCGACACCGTTATTGCGGTTGAGTGGAGCGAGAACATAGAAGACGAGCTTGACGATGACTGCATTACAGTTACGATTGACCGCATTGACGATGAAACAAGAGAGATTACTGTGACGGGAGATGAACGATTTGCTTTGCTTGGGGATTGAGACATCGGGCAACATTGCCTCGGTTGCTGTCTGCACTGAAAACGAGGTGCTGG
This sequence comes from Oscillospiraceae bacterium, assembly GCA_017396665.1. Lineage (GTDB taxonomy): Bacteria > Bacillota > Clostridia > Oscillospirales > Ruminococcaceae > UBA7477. The sequence goes on from JAFQLH010000037.1 coordinate 55,700, forward strand.
CAAGCGTTTGCATAAAGACGAGGCTTACGCACTCACAGGTTATTCTTCCGCTTGTTAAAAAGCTTATGGAAGACGCTGAGCTTTCCATGTCGGACCTTGAGCTTATAGCGGTTGCAAACGGTCCGGGCTCTTACACAGGTCTGAGGATAGGAATTGCGGCGGTAAAGGGAATGTGCATGGCACTTGGCTGCAAGTGTATCGGGGTATCGACACTCGAAGAGCTTGCCTTCAATGTATGCTCTGCAAAGGCTACCGTGCTTTCTGTTTTAAAGGCAAGAAAGGGCGTTGTATACTTCGGCGGCTACGAAGCTGACGGGTGCGGGGTTTCCTGCGTATACGAGGACAGAGTTTGTTCTCCTCTTGAGGTAAAGGAATTTGCACAGACAGTCAAGGGCGACATAATCATTGTCGGCGACTGCTGTGACGAAATAAAAAGTGAGCTTTTCCCTGACGATGACAGGGTTACAGTTGCTCCTGCAAAGGACAGGCTGCAGAATGCTGTATCGGTCTGCTTTGCGGGAATGAAAAAAAGCGGATACACAGCCGCTGAAAGGCTTGAGGCAGTATATCTTCAGAATACAAAGGCTGAAAAGGACAAGGCTCACGCTGACAAGTAATAAACGAAAGGATACGTTATTAAAATGATTGCAATCGGAAATGACCACGCAGCCGTTTCACTCAAGAAGGCTGTATGCGAATACTTAGACTCAAAGGGAATCAGCTACAAGGACTTTGGCTGCGGCGAGGGTGAAAAGTGCGACTACCCTGACAAAGCCAAGGAGGTCTGCGAGGCGGTTACAAGCGGAGAATGTGAAAAGGCAATCCTTGTCTGCGGTACAGGCGTGGGAATGTCAATGGCAGCAAACAAGATAAAGGGCATCCGTGCGGCTTGCTGCAGCGACTACTTCTCTGTTAAGTTCACAAGACTTCACAATGACGCAAATGTTCTTTGCTTCGGTGAAAGAGTTGTCGGAGCAGGACTTGCGACAGAGCTTGTTGAGGTGTTCCTCACAACTGAATTTGAGGGCGGAAGACACGCAACACGTGTTGACAAGATTACTGCTCTTGAAAAATAACTTCAATATAGTGCAAAATCCCTCGTGTCGCTTGACACGGGGGATTTTTGGTGGTATAATATGAAATTGAGTTTCAGTTTCAAATTGATACAAAGGGAGGCACACAATATGGCACAGTACAAGACAAAGCAGAGAGCTCAGGTTGTTGAGTGCTTAAAGGAAAACAAGGACAAGCATATGACAGTTGAGATGCTTATAAAATACCTTTCAAACGCCGGGGTGTCTGTTGGCAGGGCGACTATATACCGAACTCTTGATATGCTTTGCAAGGAGGGTATCATCAGACGATATGAGCTGACGGTTGACAACTCTGCCTGCTACCAGTACATTGATGAGCACGCAGATTGCTCGGAGCATTTCCATCTGAAGTGTGAAAAATGCGGAGAGCTTATTCATCTCGACTGCGACCATATCACAGAGCTTTCAAAGCACATTGAGAAGGACCATGCTTTTAAGGTGAACAACTCAAAGACGGTTCTTTACGGGCTTTGTGCTAAGTGTGCGGGATTATAATATACAAATTACGAAAGGCAAATACCAATGAAGATTTTCTCTAAGATAACAAAGCTTGCGGTTTCATCGCTTCTTTGTGTTTCGATTGTTACAGGTTCGCTTACTTCCTGCTCGTTAGGTGACAAGCTTGGGGGCAAGGATGACGGCAAGCTCGATATTGTTACTACCATATTCCCTTCCTACGATTTTGCGAAGGAAGTTTCGGGTGACAACGCCAATATAACAATGCTTCTGAAATCCGGTCAGGAGAGCCACACCTACGAGCCGACGACTCAGGACATTCTCTCTATACAGAACTGCGACCTGTTTATATATGTCGGCGGTGAGAATGATGCGTGGGTTGACGATATTCTTGAGTCCTTTGATGAGCCGGTAACGGTTATTAAAATGATGGACTGCGTACAGCTGTGCGATGAGGAGCACATCGAAGGCACAGACGAGCACGACCACGAGCACGACCACGAGCACGAGACAGACGAGCACATCTGGACCTCTCCGAAGAACGCTATGGCGATTTCGCAGGAAATCTGCGACACTCTTTGCGAGATAGACGAGGACAACAAGGACGAATACAAAAAGAACTGCGAAAACTATCTCTCAGAGCTTCAAAAGCTTGATGGAGAAATCCGTGAAGTTGTAGAGTCGGCAAAGAGGGACACTCTTGTTTTCGGTGACAGGTTCCCGTTTTTGTACTTTGCACAGGAGTACGGTCTTAACTACTATGCGGCATTTTCGGGCTGTTCTACTGAAACAGAGCCGAGTGCGAAGACTATTGCATTCCTGATTGAAAAGATTGAAAGCGAGGACATACCTGCTGTTTTATACATTGAATTCTCGACTCAGACTGTTGCGGATTCCATCGCTGAGCAGACAGGCACAAAGTCGCTCCTTCTTCACTCCTGCCACAACGTTACGCAGGAGGAGATAGAAGACGGTGCGTCATACATCTCTCTGATGGAAGGAAACATTGAGGTTTTAAAGGAGGCTCTTAACTGATGGCGGTTGTAAGCGTAAAGAATTTATGCGTGGTATATGACGGCTTTGAGGCTATACAGGACCTCAGCTTTTCGCTTGAAGACGGGGATTATCTTTGTGTTGTCGGAGAAAACGGCTCGGGAAAATCCACTCTCATCAAGACGCTGCTTGGACTAGTAAAGCAAAACAGCGGTGAGATAATCTATGATAATCTCAAGTCGGCACAGATTGGCTATATGCCGCAGCAGACTGCGATACAGCGTGACTTCCCTGCTTCAGTTATGGAGGTTGTACTGACAGGCTGTCTTAAGCTCAACGGCAGGCTTCCGTTTTTCAAGAAGTCAGTCAAGGAGCTTGCTAAAAAAAATCTTGAGAAGGTTGGCGCTCTGGCACTTGCGGACAAGTGCTACGGGGAGCTTTCGGGCGGTCAGCAGCAGAGGGTGCTTCTTGCGAGGGCACTTTGCTCGACAGAAAAGCTTCTGATACTTGACGAGCCTGTTGCAAATCTTGACCCTAAGGCGACAAACGAGCTGTACGACCTTATTCTAAAGCTCAACAAGGAGCAGAAAATCACTGTTATAATGGTTTCACACGACATAAGATGTGCCGTTTTGCAGGCAAGCAAGGTATTACACCTTGACAAGACACCTGTATTCTTCGGCACTACAAGCGACTACATAAACAGTCCTGAGGGAAGAAAATTCTTAGGACACGAGCATTGTCTTTGCGGAGGTGAGAGCTGATATGCTGGAGGAACTCATCGGACTTTTATCGCTGACTTTTTTCAGGCGTGCACTTATAGTCGGGATACTTGTATCTCTAAGTGCGGCACTTCTTGGCGTAAGCCTTGTACTCAAGCGTTATTCAATGATTGGTGACGGTCTTTCTCACGTTGGCTTCTGCACGCTTTCAATTGCGGCAGTAATGAACTGGGCACCGCTTTACTTCTCAATACCTATTGTAGTTCTTGCGGCATTTCTACTGCTCAGACTTTCGGAAAACGGCAAAATCAAGGGTGACGCTGCTACGGCGCTTATCACGACAAGCTCGCTTGCTATCGGTGTAATAGTAACCTCACTCGGAAGCGGAATGACGACCGATGTAAACAACTACATGTTCGGAAGCATACTCATAATGAGCGAATCCGACGTTACGCTGAGCGTGATACTGTCGGTTGCGGTGCTTACGCTGTTTGTGCTTTTCTATAACAAGCTTCTTGCTGTAACCTTTGACGAGAGCTTTGCGAAGGCAACGGGAATAAAAGCAGGACTTTACAATATGCTTCTTGCAATTCTGACGGCACTCACCATTGTTCTGGGAATGAGAATGATGGGAACGCTTCTTATTTCGGGACTTATTGTGTTCCCTGCACTCACATCAATGGGCGTATTCAAGAAGTTCAAGTCGGTTATAATCTGCTCGGCGATTGTATCGGTCATCTGCTTTATTATCGGAATGTTCGGCTCATACATCTTCTCTACACCTGCCGGTGCGAGCGTTGTTGTGGCAAATCTGATAACCTTCGTCGTTTTCAGAATTGTCGGCACAATCTGTGCAAAGATAAAAAAATAACGCCCCTGAGAGCGACAAAACAGGGTGCCCTGAGGGCATTTCCCGCCTATTATAAGAAACAACAAATCCCGCAGTTGCAAAACGGCGGGATTTTAATTTTCTGTATAACCGGCACTCAAAATCCGGTGCCTTAATTTTTTACACTAGTCGAGTGTAACCTTCTTCATAATCTGCGGAGTCTTTGGCTTATCACGGAAATCTGTTGCTACGTCAGCGATTTCATCGACTACCTCGATTCCTTCAACGACTCTGCCGAATGCGGCATACTGTCCGTCGAGGTGCGGAGCGTCCTTATGCATAATGAAGAACTGTGATGAAGCGGAGTTTGGCATCATTGAACGAGCCATTGAGATAACTCCTCTTACGTGCTTTATATCGTTAGGAACGCCGTTTGCAGCAAACTCGCCCTTGATGTCCTCATCTGCACCGCCTGTACCGTTGCCGAGAGGGTCGCCGCCCTGAATCATAAAGCCCTTTATAACTCTGTGGAAGCAAAGTCCGTCATAAAAGCCCTTTGATACAAGCTTTTCAAAGTTTGCTACTGTGATTGGTGCCTTATCGGGATAGAGCTCAAGCTTGATTACCTTCCCGTTTTCCATTTCGATTGTTACCATTTTTACTTCCTCCTATTTCTTCTTTCTTGGGAGAAGACCTCTCTGACACATATCGAGAAGCTCTGCAAAATACTTATGGGCAGTTGTTGGTTCCTTCTTCTTTGCGAAGAGACCCTTCTTCTCCTCGTCCTGATACATAATGTAGTCAAGTGTTCCGTCGTTGTTTACTGCATAGAGTCTGTCGGTTCTCTTGAAGCCTGCTTCAGTTCTCATATTAGGGTCAAAGCATCCGAAGATATCCTTTGACATAAGGTCAACGAGGTTCAATACTGTCTGGAAGGTATCGCCCTTTTCACGCCACTCGGCAAGGTCTTCTGCAAAGAATTCCTGCACAGGAACGCCGTTTACCTCCATCTTTCTGATGATTCTCGCAAGAGAGGTTGACTTATCCCTGTCGGTAAGGCTCTCATACGGAGCATTCTTATACTCAAAGATATAATCGCTGAGTGTATTGAGAAACAGCTTCTCGTAGTTGAACGGCTTACCCTTCTGGGCAAACTTTATGTAAGGTGACTGGATATCGATATTCATTTCATCTCTTCCTTTCTATACTCAAAACAAATACTAAACTTTTTATCCGAACATTTCACGCAGTCTTCTGAGCTCTTCCTCATCCTGCTTCGCAGCCTTTTCTTCTTCAAGCCTTTTCTGTTCTTCCTTTTCGGCTGCTTCCTTGAGCGAGCCGTATTTTTCTTCAAACTGTCTTGTCAGCTTATCGAGCATATCCGTTGAAAGCGTCGGAATCTTATCCGGCAGGTCGATAGGCTTCGCCTTTATATCGCTGTTTGAAAACTCCTCCATCTTCGCAAGCTGCTGCTCTGAGAGTTTAGGCATTATGTTTTTTACCTTTTCCCTCTTTTCTGCGGCTTCCATATCATATTCCTGAGCACTTCTGAAAAGCTCATCGTCCTTTACTTCGGCAAACTCATTCTTGTTTCTGTTATAATGCTCATCGGAAAGGTAGTCGTACTTATCTGCAAGCTCCTCTACCTTCTTATCCATATCGGTTTCTACGGCATTTCTTATAGCCTTATAACGTGTTCTGCTTTCCTTTTCCTGAACCTCTGTACAAATCTCCTCGAGCTTTACGCTTGCTTTAACAAGCTCCTTCTCTCTTACAGGGTTCTTATCGTACGCCTTATAGTCGAGCTCTTCCGGCTTTTGTGCAAGCTCCTTTTCCATTTCCTCGACCTTCTGGCGGATAGTATTCTCTTTTATACTCTTAGGACCTTTTACGCTACGGCTTTCCTGACTCTTGAAATAAGCGTCAGCATCAAAAACTGCTGCAGGATTTTTTGCCGCAGCCACCTGTGGCTTTGACGGTGTATTCTGAACGACCGGTTCCTCGGCTTTTTTTCTGCTGAAAAAACCCAATTACAAGTCCCCCTCTGACATATAATATATTATTATACTACATATCAATGAAAAAAGCAAATATTTTTTGCCGAAGCTTTTATGTTTACATTTTGTTCATAAATTAAGGTTAAAATAGTGATAAATTGACTTTGGCAATTTGTTATAATGAAAGTTACAAGTAAGGAGGTTTGACTATGGAAAAACTAGGCGTAACCGCTTCGGAGTTATTCGTTAATAACCCTTATCGTGTACTCGGCCTTCCTGTAAATGCAACCGCCGGTGAAGTTGAAGACAGATATGAAACTCTTATTTCTATGTGTCAGCAGGGCACAATCAACGATTTCACATCGCCTTTTGATATGCCTCACCTTCCGGCTGTAAAGAGAACTATTGATGACATTGCTGTTGCAAAGGACAAGGTTCTCAGCAACGGTTACAGATGCTTTGCATTCTCAGACAGCGTGTATGCTTATGACCCGTCGCAGACTGACATAAACATTCACATTGACAATATAGATTGCTACGACTGCTTCCTGAGCTGTTATATGTGGCTTATCATCCACGACAAGAACATTATGTTCAAGTCGCTGTGGTTCAAGCTTGCGAAGTACATAGACATGCTTATCTGCTCAGACCCTACTGAGTGGATGATGCTGTTTGACAGCAGATATCCTATTGATGTCTACTACAACGACATTGACACTATAAAGGCATTCTATTCTACCTTCTGCGAGATTATTCTTCTTCCGCTGAAGGAGCTTGTAAAGGGCTCTATGGAATGTCAGTCGGCTGTTGAAGTTCTTTCTGTAAGAATGTTCGAAGACCTTGGAACAGAGGATGACGACATTCAGACTCTTACAGAAAAGGCTGAAGAGGCTTCAAAGAACACAAAGAAGTCGGGCTCAAGAAATCCTGTAATGAAGGGCATTTCTCTGACAGAGGAATATCTTGCTGCACAGAGAAGCGCAAATGACGAGGATGATGAGGTTGAGGGCGAGTCAATCAGTCTTGTAGACAATCTTGATGAAAACAACATCTACAACGAAACCCTGATTCAGATGCTCAAGGCTAACAAGGCAAGAAACCAGGTTATCAAGGAGCTCAACACCGATGTAACCTTCGGTTCGGGAAATCTCGGAAAAGAGAAGGATGCTCATCTTTCCATGCAGGCTGTAAACACCAATGCAATGGATGAAAAGAGACTTCGTTCTCCTTATGCACTTGACGGCAAGGAGATGACTCTTGAGGAGAAGTATGCTGATGTAAACATCAACGACATGCTCAACCCTACTCTGCCTTACTCATCTGTAAGAGATGTTTTCTCAGGAGCTGAAAACACAGTTTTTGATGACCACGCATCAGCACAGAGAAGCGGACAGAAGCTGTTTGTAATACTTCTTATCCTGTTCATTATCGGTGTGGGCGTATACTTCGGATACACCTACTGGGATGAGATTTCAGAGTTTATAAACGACAAGCTGTTTACAAAGTAACACAAGACCATTCAGACACGCAGTAGCTACTGTGTGTCTGTTTTTTATACGAGACAAAACACCGCACACGGAGTCATATCCGTATGCGGTGTAGCTATTATCAGTCTTATTATCTGATGCCGTATCTTTCGATGACGTAGTCCATATCCTTGTCGCCTCTGCCTGAGAGATTGATAAGGACAGAGCCCTTGCCCATTGTCTTTGCAAGCTTCATACCGTAAGCAACTGCGTGTGCGCTTTCGATTGCAGGGATGATACCTTCCATTCTGGAGAGCTCAAAGAATGCGTCGATTGTTTCATCGTCGGAAACAACGTCATACTTAACTCTGCCGAGGTCGTGGAGGAATGCGTGCTCAGGGCCGCTTGAAGGATAGTCAAGGCCGCTTGCAACTGAATATACAGGAGCCGGGTCGCCGTTTTCGTCCTTGAGCATAATGCTGTTGAAGCCGTGCATAATTCCCTCTTCGCCGTACTTGAGGCTTGCTGCGTGGTCGCCGAGCTTTTCGCCTCTGCCCAGAGGCTCTACGCCGTAGAGGTCAACAGGGTCATTGAGGAAGCCGGAGAACATACCCATAGCGTTTGAACCACCGCCCACGCAAGCTACAACTGCGTCAGGAAGCTCGCCTGTCATTCCGATAAACTGCTCTCTTGCTTCGATTCCGACAACGCTCTGGAAATCACGAACCATCATCGGGAAGGGATGAGGGCCAACAACTGAGCCGATGCAATAGATGGCATCCTTATACTCCTTGCTGTATGCATCAAAAGCGGCATCGACAGCTTCCTTCAACGTCTGGAGACCGTGTGTTACCTCAACAACGTTTGCGCCGAGTATCTTCATTCTTGCAACGTTGGGAGCCTGCTTCTTAATATCAACAGTACCCATATATATATCGCATTCGAGTCCGAAATATGCTGCTGCCGTCGCAAGAGCAACACCGTGCTGTCCTGCACCCGTCTCTGCAATAACCTTTTTCTTACCCATATATTTTGCGAGAAGAGCCTCACCCATACAGTGATTGAGCTTATTAGCACCCGAATGGTTCAAATCCTCGCGCTTTGCATAAAGCTGCACCTTGCCGCCGAGCGCATCGGAAAGTCTTTCGAGATGGGTCACCGGTGTAGGTCTGCCCTGGAATTCCTTTCTTATACGTCTGAGCTCTGCAATAAACTTTCTTGACTGACAAATGCTGTAATATGCCTCTGTAATTTCAGCCATGGCAGCCTTCAACTTGTCGTCAATATAAACACCGCCGTATTTGCCGAAATATCCGTTTTCATCGGGATAATTATTAAAATAAGTATCAAAATCGATTCCGTTAAATTTCATTTTATTTTCCTCCAAATATATGTATAGATTATTTTTAAACTAATTAAATTATAAGGCAAGGAGTCGCCATCGTTTTGTTAAAAGAATCATATTTATCCTCCAAATGAAAAAAAACAAAAATCCTCGACAGAAAAACACTTTCTGTCAAGGACGAATAAACATATCCGCGTTGCCACCTTGATTTGCGGTAGATCACCGCACACTCTGCAAGATACAAACATATCTCAGACTACTTACGGGAGCCAAACTCCGTCGCAGAATACTCGGCAGAAATGCCTTTGACTGCGCCCTCCGCGGTCCATTTAACGCACTGTTTTTCATCGGGATCTCAGCATTTACCCGACTCTCTGTGGAAGCATAAGCGTTTTTATCTCCGCATCAACGGTTTAACTTATAACATTGTATTGATTATATCACCTATTATTCTGCTTGTCAAGTGAAATAACAAAAAAACGATCCGTTGTTTTCACAAAGGACCGTTTTTTGATCGTATTCTTATATATTTTTTAAGTATTGCCTGTCTTCATCTCGTATATTTTCGCGCAAGCCTCATAGCCTTTATAAGCGGAAGAATAAGCACACCAAAAACCAAATTGCCTATTCCGTGGGTTATGTCAAAAGGTATACCCGCTACCCACCAGGCAACAGCTTTTTCAAACGTAAGACTGAACATGACCGCCTGCGCCGGCATATAAAGTAACCCATACAAAAATCCGTGTATCCCGCACACAAGCATATAAACGATCATAGCAACGGTGGGATGCATCTTTTTCGGCAAAAGCATTACTATTGCCCAAAGCACTGTCCAAATGTACAAGTACGGAATCCACCACATATTGAATCCGGCAAAAACGCCTTGCATCAATACGAATATATAGATCGGATATAGTGCCTTAGCTCTGTATACGACAGTAATCGATACAATAAACACCCCTACAAGGTGAATATTCGGCAATACTTCCATGGCAAGCTTTGATGCGTACATCAAGCTGCCAAGCATGGCGAAAAGAGTGATCTCTCTGATATTGAGCTTCATTTATTTCGACACTTTGAAAGAATAGACCTTGCCGTCTTCGATTTCGGTTTTTTCTACACCGGTCATAGCATACTCACCGTCGATGTAAAAGCCCCAATAGGTCTGATCGATATCGTAATCTGCGGTAATTCCGTTTACCTTCTTTACGTACAATCCGTAAGGCCCCTCTTCGCCTTCAAGAAGCTCGAGCTCGATCAATGCCTCTCCAACAGTCTTCTTGTCGGTATGGATCACAAACTGCGTGGTCGTGCCGTCTTTGTATACGACGTTAAAATCGAACTTTTTTTCGCCCTCTCCGAGTACTATTGCCCCGACCTCAACTTCACCATTGGTCTCGGCATTTTCTTCCGAAGTCTCATCGGGCTCACCGTTTGTTTGGTCTACGGTTTGAGGATTTTCATAAATCTTCGTCTCGTTTCCCAAATCTTCTGAGCTGTTCGTGCAACCGGTTGCCAAAAGTGCCATAGCCGCAATAAGCACTGTACAAAGGATCACAGACAGCAATCTTTTTGTTTCTGTCTTTTTCATTTGCATTTTCTCCTTTTGTAAATATTAAATTATAATATCTTGCCTTCTCCGGCCCTCGCGGTACGTCGACAAAATCTTTGCTTTTTTCGGACATTTCGGCTTAATGCGTGTTTTTCAGTCTTCTCAAGCATACGCTCAATGACACTTTCTCCGATTATTGCGGCAACGGATAAGAAAAACAGTAATAATACATATCACGGCGACGGGCTCGCGCGGGAATCACACCCGCTTTCCCTCAAAAAGCACGACTCCATTATAGCACAATTATTTTATTTTTCAATAGCAAAAGGGCTGAAAAATCAGCCCTTTTTTATATTTTTTTAAGTTTTGCATAAGTCGCCATAAGCTTTTTGGTGCCCGCGTTATCAAATGCTATCTCGTAGAGAATATCAGCCCCCATAGGCTTTAGCGAAAGAAGAGTTCCCTCTCCAAAGGTTATATGACGAACTCTGTCACCAATAGAAAGCTGTGAAATATTCGCCGCCTTTTGACGTCCGGGTTCTTCGGGTTTCTTGATAAATTCTCCCGAAAACTCAATCTTTCTCCTCGGCTTGAATGCCGCCTTCTGTTCGTTTGCTGCCTTTTCTGCATCGGAAAGCTCGCGAACCGTATAATCCTCGGGAATCTCCTCAAGAAAACGCGATATTCTGTTGTACTGTGTCTGACCGAATACCATTCTTTCTTTAACGTGCGTGCAGATAAGTCTTTCCCTTGCTCTGGTTATCGCAACGTAACAAAGTCTGCGCTCTTCCTCGACCTCCTCGTCGATCACATTCTGACCGCCGGGGAATATTCCCTCTTCAAGACCGGGAATGAATACAACGGGAAACTCAAGTCCCTTTGCGCTATGTACAGTCATAATGGTTACAGCATCGGCATCTTTATCGTAGTTGTCGATATCTGCAACAAGCGACACCTCTTCAAGGTAAGAAGAAAGAGTACCGTCGGGATTGTTAGTCATATACTCCTCTGCGTTTGAAATCATCTGAAGCACGTTTTCGAGGCGCTCCTTCTCTTCCTCACCCGCAAGCAAAAGCATATTTTCATAGCCCGAAAGTCTGATAGTCTTTTCCACAAGCTCGTTTAAGGGAGCAGTTTCCGAAACCTTACGTAAGCCCTCGATAAGATAAACGAAATCCAATATCTTCGACTGTGCCTGTGACAGAGCTCTGTAATTCTTGCAGTTCTTCATTACCGTAAACATACTGCAATTTTCCGCAACGGCGATCTTTTCGACAGCATTCATCGTAGTATCGCCAAGCTTTCTTTTCGGCTCGTTTACAATTCTTCTGAGTCTCAAATTATCATCGGGATTGTTTATAAGACAGAGGTAAGAAAGAATGTCCTTGACCTCTTTTCTCTCATAAAATCTTGTACCGCAAAGCATTCTGAACGGCACACCGCTCTTTACAAAAACATTTTCGATCGTGCTCGACTGTACGTTCATACGGCAAAGAATGGCAAAATCGGAATAGCGTCTCTTTTCCTTGATTACAAGCTCTACGATCTTGTTGATTATATATTTCGCCTCGTCGATCTGATTGTCACAACGGCGAAGGGTCAGCCTTTCTCCGCCCTCTTTATCGGTCCAAAGCTCCTTCCCCTTTCTGCCGATGTTGTTTCTGATCACCGAGTTTGCGGCATCGAGTATATGCTTGGTGGAACGGTAATTCTGCTCAAGCTTAATGACGGAAACGTTTTCAAAAGACTTGTCAAAGTTCAGGATATTCTCGATCGTCGCCCCCCTGAACTTGTATATGCTCTGGTCATCGTCTCCTACAGCCATAATATTGTTATATCCGCCGGCAAGGATGGATGCTAAAACAAACTGTGCTTTGTTTGTATCCTGGTATTCGTCTATGCAAACGTATTTGAATTTTCTCTGATAATAAAGTCTTGTCTCCTCGTCAGTTTGGAGAAGCTCGACTGTCTTCATAATTATATCGTCGAAATCAACGGCATTGGCCTCTGAAAGCTTTTGCTGATAAAGCTTATACACAGACGCAATTTTTGCGAGTCTGTAGTTTGCATTACCGTTTTCATCAAAGGCGTCTTTTGCATAAACCTCCGGTGTGATCAGCTTATCCTTCGCCCTGCTTATCTCGTTTCTTACAAGCTTGGGATTGAGCATTTTTTCATCAATGTTCAATTCCTTCATACAGGACGAAACGAGTTTTTTTGTATCGTCGGTATCATATATCGTGAGACTGCTTTTTGCAAGACCTATTCTGTCACCGAATTTGCGAAGCATTTTTAAACAAACAGAGTGAAATGTTCCCGACCAGATATCGTTGACTGCTTCGTTAAGATCTCTTTCAAGTCTTTCGGCAATCTCCTTTGCCGCCTTATTTGTAAACGTGATGGCAAGCACGCCCCAGGGCGGACAAGGCTCGACTGCATATTCCTTCAGCAAGCCTTCTATCTCTTCTTTGTCTGCATTTTTAGCGTTTTCCAACCGTTCAACGTCGCTCAGATCAAGCTCATAAGGAATAGTATCGGAATAGTATGAGTTGCCAAACTTGATGATATAAGCAATTCTGTTTACAAGCACGGTAGTCTTACCGCTTCCCGCCCCCGCAAGTATCAAAAGCGGATTTTTTACGGTAAATACCGCCTTTCTTTGCATCGGATTCAAATGCCCGTACAGTATATCAAACAGTTCCCTTTTTGCCTTTAAAAAACGATCTGCCAACGTTGTCATTTTTCTTTCCATTTTGTCCCCCTTGAGTCCCATGAAAAAGTTTTGTTTTACGGTTGTAAAAAACTTTGATCAATATAAGTTTTTATTCGAATATATCTATCATATTATAACACAATTCTTTCAAAATTGGAATAAGCTACGTCAATTTTTTTAAAATTTTTATGTAAAACAGAACATATTTTTTAATATAGCATACTATATTACAAAGGTATTTTACAAAAACAGTATGCCTTAATATAAATAACATCAATGGAGGAATTAACACTATGACAGACAACAAACCAAGCTGTCTCAATTCTTTCGCAAACAAGGAAAACGTCTGCATCGACGTAAGCAGAATCCTTGATTCGTGCAGAGATAAAGATTGCTTTGAAGATGTCAAGGTCTTTCTCAATGCCTATGGCAGAGAGGTTATAGACAATGCCACAAGTGTAAGAGCAAAATGCAGTAAGATCCTTGCGGCAAACATTAACATAGAGCCATTGCAGTTTAACCGTGGCTTCTATCAGATCTATATCAGATACTACGTAAAGATAGTCTGCGAGGCTTGCATCGGACTCGGCAGAAGCCGCGAATTTGACGGTCTTGCAGTATGCGAAAAAAACGTTATACTCTACGGCAGTGAGGGTAACGTAAATATTTTCAAAAGCGAAATGGGACTTGCAAACACGATATCCTGCGGCTGTAATACAACTATGAGCACAAATCTTCCCACGGTTGCGGTTGAGGTAGTTGATCCTATTATTCTCAACGCAAAGATCGCCGAAGACAGCAAATGCTGCTGTTGTTGCTGTTGCACTCCGGAGGAAGTCCCCGAAAACATAAGTGAATTCTTCGGCGGCGGCTTTGAAAATGATGAAAATACAAAAAATCTCTATGTTTCTTTAGGCTTTTTCTCTGTCGTAAGGATCGAACGTCCCGGACAGTATATCATTTCCGCCTCTGAATTCAGTGTTCCCGACAAAGAGTGCATTATGACACAGCCCGACGACCCCTGCAGCGCATTCGCAAAAATGGCATTTCCCGTAAACGAATTCAATCCCCCCTCTATCGGCTGCACCAAACGTTGCTAAACCTATACAAAAAACCAAAAGGAGACGAAATACACGTCTCCTTTTAGTATTAATTATATTTAATTCGAGCCGACCTTTTCAAGCCTTTTTATACGATTCTCCGCCTTTTCGGTAACCTTGCTTTCGTAATATGCTTTCCGCTCGTCATCCATAATGTAAACCGTTCTGTTTGCGCGGTACGTCTTATCCTCATTCTTCCTGAATCTGACTTTCACAAAGTATTCCTGACCGCAACTGCACTTTACAGCCGATAAATATCTGTCCGGCTTTTGTGCAAGCCATCCATCGATTACAAGCTTTCCTCCGCAGGAAGAACATTCAAAAGTATTTAATACAGCATCATTCTTTGCATCCTTGCAATAACGGTATTTATTCGGTGAATTAAACGAATCAGGAACGAGCCGACGTTTGCACTGTATGTAGTTAGAAAGTCCTTTTTCCATATCAAGGTGTTTGCATATTGCAGCGGTGCTCAAAGCATCGTTCAAGGCATCGTGTGCATCAAAAGGAGGCTCACCAACCAGTGACATCGCGGTGGACAAGGCGCACTGCTTGCCGGATTTTGTTATCTGAGCATCAAATATAGGCTGTAAATTATAAGTATCGGGAATCCATTTTTTATCTAAACCGTATACAGTAAGGTTATCCTCCAGCATCGGGATATCGTCCCATCCCCAGGTCAGTATGCAAAAATCGTTTCCGCACCATTTGCTGAACCTTTCAAATGCTTTTTCAAACGGTATGCCGTTTTTCAGGTCATAGTTACTTATCATTGTAAGCTCTGCTACCTTTGAATGCATTTTTGTATAATACTTCGGGCATATCATCTCGTTAAAAGTTCCGAGCGGACGGAACCTTTCGTCAAGCTTGACGGCTCCGATCTGTATTATTTCCCCTTTAAGGTATATCGGTTCTTTTATTGCAAGTGAAATATGCCGGGGCTGATTCCACTCCATATCAAGAACTATATATCTCATTATTCCCCCATAAAATCTCATAAAAAAGCCCTGTATTTAGGGCTTTTTTATATTTTTTAAACGTTAAATCTGAAAAGAACAACGTCTCCGTCCTTCATAACGTATTCTTTTCCTTCGCTTCTGACAAGACCTTTTTCCTTTGCAACGGTCATGCTTCCGCATTCAATAAGCTCGTCGTAGCCGATAACCTCGGCTCTGATAAATCCTCTTTCGAAATCGGTGTGGATCTTGCCTGCAGCCTGGGGAGCCTTCGAGCCCTTTGTA
>JAFQLH010000038.1 GCA_017396665.1 Oscillospiraceae bacterium
CTGTTGAGGAAGAGTTCGGCGTATCCGCTGCTGCTGCTGTTGCAGTTGCAGGTCCTGCAGTTGCTGCTGCAGCTGAGGAAGAGAAGACAGAGTTTGACGTAGTTCTTAAGTCTGCCGGTGCTAACAAGATCGCTGTTATCAAGGCAGTTCGTGAGGCTACAGGTCTCGGTCTTAAGGAAGCTAAGGAAGTTGTTGACGGCGCTCCCAAGACTCTTAAAGAGGCTGTTTCCAAGGACGACGCTGAGGCTCTCAAGGCTAAGCTCACAGAGGCTGGCGCTGAGGTTGAGATTAAGTAATTTAATCTTAATTACTTCTTATGAAACTAAGGACGATCCGCAAGGATTGTCCTTTTTTCGTATATTTGGCAGGTTTAATACCTTACATTTAAGGGTAAAATAACCTTGAGGTGAATATAAATGGCAAATAAAGCACAGAATTTAAGTGATAAAAGCATTAAAAAATCAGCCACAAAACGGAATAAACCTGCTGACCAGAGTATAGTAAACGTTGTTAAGCATGAATGTTGTCCCGGCAAGGCGACAAAGCCCTGTGACGTTGTAAACAGCACAAGTGCATACGCAAAGCTTGCAAAAAACGCAAACAGATTTGATATATAAAAAGTAAGGCAGTCTCCAATTTATATGAGACTGCCTGATTTTATCTCTTCTTTTTAATACCAACCACTAATATCAAGTTAGCTATTGCAAGTAAAGACGAAACAAATGGGATTATGGTGACGTGTGGTGCTTGTGTTACAATTACACCCAATGACGTTATCAACATAAGTGCTGACGAAATGAATGGGAGAATAATGGGTGCATATTGTTTTCTTATGAAATACAGTATCAAAGACGGGATACCCAACGCTTGTGAAAGCCAGAGTAAGAATATAAAAAGTACGCTAAGCCCAAGGCTGATATCAAATTTATGGTTGTATGTGCCTATGAACATAATGGAATAGCTTCCGTTTTTATTGGTGAGCTAGGGGAGAAATGGAAGAAACTGCGATATACCCATAATTGCAATTGAAGCGACTACAAAGGGTGTGAAGTTGTATTTTCTTATGTTTTTTCCTCCAATGAATAATTTATATACTCAAGATGTTCAAAGCCATGACGTTTGTAAAGCTGTTGTGCTTTATGGTTATCAGGCTCGGTTTCCAAGCGGTATCTTTTTGCAGGAATGTTTTCTTTTACATATTCAATAAACTCTGAACCTAAGCCTTTGTTTCTGAATTCTTCCTTAACATATATTTCCTCAATCCATATTACAATTCCGCCTGCTTCCTGAGAAAAGGTTCTGGCAATAAGCCCGTAGCCGGCAATTTCACTGTTACATTCAAAAATAAAAGCTTCAGTATAAGCGGAGCCTTTAATGACTTCGTCAAATGTTGCCTCAAAGTGGGATTCAGGCACGGGGGAGAGTACAGCGGGAGATGAGTAAAAATCCTTCGTCATTTTGATGTATTCTGTTTTATCCTGTGATTTTATTTTTCTGATCATTGTATCACCAATTATATAATAGCATAAATTAAGAAAAATTCAAGGCAAAAGAAAGCTGCACAGGTTTCCCTGTGCAGCTAATATTAGTGTTTATGGATTAGAACTTGCTACGCTCAACGTATGTTGTGTGTAAAAGCTCATGTGCCTTGTGACCGCCGGGTTCACCAAGGTACTCCTCGTAAACCTTCTTGATAAGGGGAGACTCGTGAGACTTTCTCTTGGGAAGGTTTTTGTCCTCGTTGTAGAGAACCTTTGCACGCTCTGCCTTGATGTCAATGAAGTTACGAACAGATGCGGGCTGGATGGGCTGACCGCCGCCGTTTACGCAACCGCCGGGACAGCACATAATCTCAACAAACTGATAGTCGGCTTTGCCTGCACGGATATCATCAAGAATCTTGGAAGCGTTCTCAAGACCTGAAGCTACGGCTACCTTAACGGGCATACCTGCAACCTCGTAAGCAGCATACTTGATGCCGTCGGTACCACGAACGTCTGTGTAGTCGATTTCCTTAAGGTCTTCGCCTGTAAGAACGTCAGCAACGGTTCTGAGGGCTGCTTCCATAACGCCGCCTGTAGCACCGAAGATAACAGCAGCACCAGTGAAGTCGCCCATTGCGGGATCGTACTGCTCGTCGGGAAGATTTGTGAACTGTAAGCCTGCCTTCTTAATCATATCAGCAAGCTCTCTTGTTGTGATAACGATATCAACATCCTGCATACCGTCACGACCCTCGTTGTCACGCTTATGCTCGAACTTCTTGGCAGTACAGGGCATTACGGAAACGCTTACAATCTTCTTGGGGTCGATGCCTTCCTTCTCAGCATAGTAGGACTTAATCATAGCACCTGTCATCTGCTGAGGAGACTTACATGTGGAAAGGTTGGGGAGAAGGTCAGGATAGTAATGCTCGCAGAACTTAACCCAACCGGGTGAGCAGGAGGTAATCATGGGAAGAACGCCGCCGTTCTTAACTCTGTCGATAAACTCTGTGCCTTCCTCCATAATAGTAAGGTCTGCACCGAAGTTTGTGTCAAATACCTTGTCAAAGCCAAGACGTCTGAGAGCTGCGACCATCTTGCCCTCTACGTTTGTGCCGATAGGCATACCGAAGTCCTCTCCGAGAGCTGCTCTTACTGCGGGAGCTGTCTGAACGATAACGATCTTTTCGGGATCTGCAAGAGCCTCGAAAACCTTATCAGTCTCGTCCTTAACGATGAGAGCGCCTGTGGGACATACTACTGTACACTGACCGCAGGATACGCAAGCAACATCAGCAAGCTCCTGGTCAAAAGCACAACCAACAACTGTGTCAAAGCCACGGTTGTTTGCACCGATAACACCAACGTGCTGCTCCTTACAAGCTGCGATACAGCGTCTGCAAAGGATACACTTGTTGTTGTTACGAACTAAGTGAGGAGTAGAAACATCAAGGGGAAGAACAGGGTTCTCGCCTGCGAACTTATCTTCATTGTCAACACCGAACTCCTTGCACATTGTCTGAAGCTCACAGTTGTTGCTTCTCTCACATGAGAGACACTTTTTCTCATGATTGGAGAGGATAAGCTCTAACGTAGTCTTTCTTGCCTCCATAACCTTGGGAGAGTTTGTGATAATCTCAGTACCCTCACGGTCAATGGGGTATACGCAAGCTGCAACTAAAGAGCGAGCGCCTACAACCTCACATACGCACATACGGCAAGCACCAATCTCGTTCATATCACGAAGATAGCAAAGTGTAGGGATTTTGATGCCGAACTGATGGCAAGCATCAAGAATTGTTGTATTCTTCTCAACAGAGAAAGGCATACCGTTAATTTTAATGTTAATCATTTCCATAGTAATCTTTACTCCTTTCTCTTAGTCTTTGTAAATTGCACCGGGCTTACAGAAACCAATACAAGCACCGCACTTAACACACTTGTTAGTGTCGATTTCGTAGGAAGCGAGCTTGTGGCCGGGAGCAATGTAATCAGTCTTAGTAATTGCATCAGCAGGACAGTTCTTAGCACATCTGCCGCAACCGATACATGTGTCTTTGTTAATAACGTAGGAGAGGAGGTCCTTACATACGCCTGCGGGACACTTCTTGTCAACAACGTGAGCAACATACTCATCGCGGAAGAACTTAAGTGTGGAGATAACAGGGTTGGGAGCTGTCTGACCGAGACCGCAGAGAGAGTTTTCTTTGATGTAGTAGCAGAGCTTCTCCATCTCGTCAACAAGCTCAAGTGTGCCGTTGCCCTTTGTAATCTGGTCGAGCATCTCAAGAAGTCTCTTAGTACCGATACGGCAGGGAGTACACTTACCGCAGGACTCGTCAACTGTGAATTCAAGGAA
>JAFQLH010000007.1 GCA_017396665.1 Oscillospiraceae bacterium
GCTAAGACCGCTTTCGGGAAGCGGAGCATTGTCTGTGTATGAATCAATTCTGTCAGAGCACCACCCCGATTCATTCGTAGGTCAGGTAGCAAGCGTAATAATGGGCTCAACAGAAACAACCTTTTATACCGTTGCTGTCTATTATGGTGCAGCTAAAATCAAGAATATCAGGCATACACTTATATGTGCACTTGCGGCCGATATAACTGGATTTATTGTAGCATGTACAACAGTAAGAATATTTCTTCAATAAAAAAGGAGCATCAGACCGATGCTCCTTAAATAATTTATGCGTCCTGAATTTCGCTGTGGTATTCCTGAAGTGACTTGATTGGGTCGTGAACGTCACCCTTAGCCGACTTGATACCTTCGATTGTTGCCTTAGCGGCAGCCATTGTTGTGATGTAGAATACTCTGTTTCTGATAGCATTCTTTCTGATGTAGCTGTCGTCTGTAGCACCCTTCTTGCCGATAGGAGTATTAATGATTATGTCTACATCACCGTTTGTGATAAGGTCAAGAACGTTTGGTCTGCCTTCCTTGAGCTTGCAAACGCTGTCACATTCAATGCCCTTTTCTCTGATGAACTTAGCTGTACCCTGTGTAGCAACAAGCTTAAATCCACAGTCAACAAATCCTCTTGCAACTTCTTCGAGGTCGTCCTTGTCTCTGTCGCTGATACTGATAAGAACCTTGCCTGAGAGCTTGATTACAGCCTGAGTAGCTTCCTGAGCCTTGAAGTAAGCCTCGCCGAAGTTGGATGAGATACCAAGAACTTCGCCTGTTGACCTCATTTCAGGTCCGAGAAGAGGGTCAACCTCAGGGAACATGTTGAATGGGAACACAGCTTCCTTAACACCATAGTGCTTGAACTTCTTTTCCTTGAGTGCAGGAACAGGTGAAGGAAGGTTAGTGAATTCAGAAGTAATGATTTCTGTTGCAAGTGAAACCATCTGAATGTTACATACCTTTGAAACGAGCGGAACAGTTCTTGATGCTCTTGGGTTAGCTTCGAGAACATAAACCTTACCGTCTTCGATAGCGTACTGCATGTTCATAAGACCACGAACATTCATTTCCTTAGCAATTCTTCTTGTGTACTCCTTGATAAGAGCAACGTTTTCAGCGCTGATGTTAAGTGAAGGGAGAATACAAGCTGAGTCACCTGAGTGAATACCGGCAAGCTCGATGTGTTCCATAACAGCAGGAACAAATACGTTTTCTCCGTCACTTATAGCGTCTGCTTCACACTCAGTAGCGTTGTGAAGGAATCTGTCGATAAGGATAGGTCTGTCCGGTGTAACGCCAACAGCAGCAGCCATGTAAACTCTGAGGCTTTCAGGCTCGTGAACAACTTCCATACCTCTACCGCCGAGAACGTATGAAGGACGAACCATAACAGGGTAGCCGATTCTCTCAGCAATTTCGAGAGCCTCGTCAACTGTAACAGCCATTCCTGATTCAGGCATTGGGATTTCGAGCTTGTCCATCATTTCTCTGAACAGGTCTCTGTCCTCAGCCATGTCGATTGTTTCAGGAGTTGTACCAAGAATCTTTACACCGTACTTTTTGAGGTCTGCAGCAAGGTTAAGAGGAGTCTGACCGCCGAACTGAGCGATAACGCCGAGTGGCTTTTCCTTTTCGTAGATGCTGAGAACATCTTCAAGAGTAAGAGGCTCAAAGTAGAGCTTGTCGGATGTGTCATAGTCAGTAGAAACTGTTTCAGGGTTACAGTTAATCATGATTGTCTCAAAGCCGAGTCTTCGCAGTGAGTTAGCAGCGTGAACACAGCAGTAGTCGAATTCGATACCCTGACCGATTCTGTTAGGACCGCTTCCGAGGATAAGAATCTTTGGCTTGCCCTCGCTTGCAACTGAGTTATCAGGTGCATTGTATGTTGAGTAGTAGTATGCAGAATTTTCTGTAGCACTTACGTGAATCTTGTCCCAAGCCTCTGTAAGACCTGCGTCAATTCTGGCGTTTCTGATTTCTTCTTCGGAAACCTCAAGGATTTCTGAAAGATACTTGTCGGAGAAGCCGTTCTTCTTAGCAGAGATAAGCTTGTCATTAGCAGGAACGCTGCCCTTGTTTTCAATAAGAGCGTTTTCTTCATCAACGAGCTCCTTCATCTGTTCAATGAAGTAAGGCTTAATCTTTGTGAGTGCCTCAAGCTCTTCAACAGTTGCACCCTTTCTGAGTGCTTCGTACATAATGAACTGTCTTTCGCTTGTTGGAGCGTAGAGCATTGCAAGAAGCTCTTCCTTTGTCTTTGAGTTGAAGTTGTTTGCAAAGCCAAGACCGTATCTTCCTTTTTCGAGTGAACGGATAGCCTTCTGGAATGCTTCCTTGTATGTCTTACCAATGCTCATTACTTCGCCGACAGCTCTCATCTGTGTGCCGAGCTTGTCTTCAGCATTCTTGAACTTTTCAAATGCCCATCTAGCAAACTTGATAACAACATAATCTCCGTCCGGGTAGTAGTTAGCAAGTGTGCCATACTTACCGCAAGGGATGTCTGCAAGTGTCAGACCTGTTGCGAGCATAGCTGAAACAAGAGCAATAGGGAAGCCTGTTGCCTTGGAAGCAAGTGCAGAAGAACGTGAAGTTCTTGGGTTGATTTCGATAACGTAGATTCTGCCGTCCTTAGGGTTTCTTGCAAACTGTACGTTTGTACCGCCGATAACTTCGATAGCATCTACGATAGCATAAGCCTGTCTCTGAAGCTCTTCCTGAACGTCCTTAGCAATTGTAAGCATAGGAGCAGCACAGTAGCTGTCGCCTGTATGAACACCGAGAGGGTCAATGTTTTCGATAAAGCAAACGGTAATCATCTTACCTGTCTTGTCTCTTACAACTTCAAGCTCAAGCTCTTCCCATCCGAGAATAGATTCTTCAACAAGAACCTGTCCTACGAGAGAAGCAGCAAGACCTCTTTCACAAACAGTCTTGAGTTCTTCAACGTTGTAAACAAGACCGCCGCCTGTACCACCCATTGTGTAAGCAGGGCGGAGAACAACAGGATAGCCGAGCTTGTCAGCAATAGCGAGAGCCTCGTCAATAGAGTAAGCGACCTCACTTCTTGCCATCTGAATGCCGAGCTTGTCCATAGTTTTCTTGAATTCAGTTCTGTCTTCACCACGTTCAATAGCATCAATCTGTACACCGATAACTTCTACGTTGTACTTCTTGAGAACGCCGAGCTTATCAAGCTCAGAGCAGAGGTTAAGACCGGACTGACCGCCGAGGTTAGGGAGGAGCCAGTCAGGGCGCTCCTTAGCGATGATTTCTTCAAGACGCTTGGCATTGAGAGGTTCAATGTATGTTACATCAGCAATACCTGGGTCTGTCATGATAGTAGCAGGGTTGGAGTTTACAAGAATAATCTTGTGTCCGAGCTGTCTCAGAGCCTTACAAGCCTGAGTTCCCGAGTAGTCGAACTCGCAGGCCTGTCCGATAATGATAGGTCCGGAGCCGATAATAAGTACTTTCTTCTGTGGTTGTTTTTCCATAAGAAACTCCTTTCCACGCCTTAACGTCGTGCACCGAAAAGCTGATTTTTTACTACAAAAAGTATGCGTTTTCGGTCGAATTTGCAAAATTTTTTTGCGGTTACCACACCGCAAAACTTAATTCGTATAATTATAGCATATTTTGAGCGTAATTGCAATAGCATAACCTCTAAAAAAACAGTCACCGCTAACATATAAAGCGTGTATAAAATGCACAAAACGTTAAATGAACGAAATCAATTGAGCTGTTTTTGAATTACTGCAAAAGCTTATATTTTGTGTGTGGGATACTTGCCAAACGGCAGATATTGTGTTATAATAAAACTATATGTTGGTTTTTTATATTGAAAGTGAGGTCGTCGGAGTTGAAGAAGTTTTATATATCGCTGGTTTCTGTCCTGATGCTGGCTGTAGCGGTTCTTTTTATAGGTGATGCAGCAAGCTGGTGGAGCATTTCAGCACGTGCAGAGGGCCTGCTCGGACTGCTTGCGATTGTTCCTGCAGTTCTGTGGATTTTCTTCAAGGGCGTGAACATAATAAATATCGGTCTTTACCTTGGCGGTATCGACTATATCCTTATAAAAAAGTTTTTATCACTTTCACAGTCGGTGGCACTTATTATAATCGAAGCGGTTTTGATAATTGCAGTGCTGTGCCTTGTTTGTGCAAAGAAGAACAAGGAATTGTCTGAGGACAAGGATACAGAAGAAAAAGAGAAAGAAGCAATAGGAGGATAAAACGGTGGCTAAGAAGAATAGTTATGATAACGAAACGATTGTCGCACTTGAAGGTGCAGACAGAGTAAGAAAACGTCCTGCCGTTATTTTCGGTTCGGATAGTCTTGAAGGCTGCGAGCACTCTGTTTTTGAAATTGTTTCAAACTCAATCGACGAAGCAAGAGAAGGCTTCGGTGATAAAATAATCGTCACCTATTATAACGATAATAGTATCGAGGTCGAGGACTTCGGAAGAGGCTGTCCTATGGATTACAATAAGGCGGCAGGAAGATATAACTGGGAGCTTGTATATTGTGAGCTTTATGCAGGCGGTAAGTATAACAATAACGACGGCGATAACTATGAGTATTCGCTCGGACTTAACGGCCTCGGTGCCTGTGCTACACAGTACTCCTCTGAGTTTATGGACGTAACTGTTCACCGTGACGGCTTTAAGTACAGCATGCATTTTGAAAAGGGTAATCCTGTCGGACAGCTCAAAAAAGAACCTGCAGGCAAGAAAACAGGTACCAAGCACCACTGGAAGCCTGACCTTGATGTATTTACAGATATAAATATTCCAAGAGAATATTTTGAGGAAATGCTCAGACGCCAGGCTGTTGTAAATCCTAAGGTCAAGTTCATTTTAAGACTCCAGAATTCTAATGGCAGCTTTGATGAAAAGACATATATCTATGAAAACGGTATATCTGACTATGTTAATGAAATTACAGGCGACAATGCTCTGACTTCCGTCTATTTCTGTGACGCTACAAGAAAGGGCAAGGACAGAGCGGACCTTCCTGAATATAAGGTTAAGCTGAGTGTTGCGTTTGCTTTTTCTAATCATGTAAAGGTCGCAGAGTATTATCATAACTCTAGCTTCCTTGAGCATGGCGGTTCACCTGCCGATGCAGTAAAAAATGCTTTCAGATATCAGATTGACAGCTATCTTAAAGCAAATAACAAGTATAATAAAAATGAGTCTCCGATTAAGTTTATGGACGTCGAGGATTGTCTGGTGCTTGTGTCAAGCTCCTTTTCTACAATGACCTCATACGCCAACCAGACCAAGAAGGCTATTACCAATAAGTATATCCAGGAGTGTATGACAGACTTTTTAAAGCACCAGCTTGAAATATACTTTATCGAAAAGCCTGACGAGGCTCAGAAGATTGCCGACCAGGTACTTATAAATAAGCGTAGCCGTGAAAAAGCAGATTCAACAAGACTCAACCTCAAGAATACGCTCTCAAAGCAGATTGACCTTGCAAATATGGTCCAGAAGTTTGTCGATTGTCGTTCTAAGGACGTGTCCAAGAGAGAAGTATATATAGTAGAGGGTGACTCGGCGCTCGGTTCTGTTAAGATGGCAAGAAACGCTGAGTTCCAGGCTGTAATCCCTGTAAGAGGTAAGATTTTGAACTGCCTCAAGGCTGATTACTCAAAGATTTTCAAGAGCGACATTATCACAGACCTTATAAAAGTTCTCGGATGCGGCGTTGAAGTAAAGTCAAAGTCCAACAAGGAGCTGTCCTCGTTCTCGCTCCAGAATTTAAGATGGAATAAGATTATTATCTGTACCGACGCCGATGTCGACGGCTTCCAGATTAGAACTCTTATCCTTACAATGCTGTACAGACTTACACCGACACTTATCGAAGAAGGCTTTGTCTATATAGCTGAATCTCCGCTCTATGAAATTACAACAAAGAAGAGAACCTACTTTGCCTACGACGACAGAGAGAAGAACGAGATTCTCGGTATGATAGGCGACGAAAAGTATACTCTCCAGCGTTCAAAGGGTCTCGGTGAAAACGAGGCTGAAATGATGGCGCTTACTACTATGAATCCTGAAACAAGAAGACTTATCCAGGTTACTCCTGATGAAGCGGAGCATACTGAGTTTATGTTTGATATGCTGCTCGGCGATAACCTCCAGGGAAGAAAGGATTTCATTGCAATTAACGGTGCCGACTATCTTGATATGGCCGATATATCATAAATCTGCGGAAAGGAGAAATTATAATGGCTAGAAAAAAGAAAACTACCGAACAACCAAAAGTAAATAAACCGCAGATTGATGCCTATATCCAGGGTGCCGGACAGATTGTCGATGAGAGAATTACAATTACCCTTGAAAAGAACTATATGCCGTATGCGATGAGCGTAAACGTGTCACGTTCATTCCCTGAAATTGACGGCTTTAAGCCTTCGCACAGAAAGCTCCTCTATACAATGTATAAAATGGGACTTCTGCAGGGCGCAAAAATGAAATCAGCAAATGTCGTGGGAAGAACTATGCAGCTCAACCCCCACGGAGATGCTGCAATCTATGAAACAATGGTGCGTATGGCAAGGGGTAACGAAACTCTCTTGCATCCGTATGTAGAATCTAAGGGTAACTTCGGTAAAGCGTATTCAAGAGATATGGCATATGCCGCATCACGTTATACGGAGGTTAAGCTTGAGCCTATCTGTAATGAGCTTTTCAAGGATATCGACAAGAAC
>JAFQLH010000039.1 GCA_017396665.1 Oscillospiraceae bacterium
GGGAGGTTGACTACTCATGGGAAGGCTTCAACTGGATTTCCAATGACGACTACCGTCAGAGTATCATTGTTTTCAGAAGAATTGATAAAAAGGGCAATGAAATCATTGTAGTTTGTAACTTTGTTCCTGTCGGAAGGTCAACATACAGCTTTGGCGTTCCATACAAGGGAACTTATACAGAAGTATTCAACTCAACATCACACGATGGTTCCGCTTATCTTAACGGAAGCGTTAAATCACAGGAAGTGCCGATGCACGGCTATGAGCAGTCGATTTCTGTTGAAATTCCTGCTTTCTCGGTAATGTACTTCAAGTGTAAAAAGGCCCCTGTAAGAAAGAAGAAGACATCAGATGCTTCCGAGAAAAAGGGAACTGCTGATACAAAGAAAACAGCCAAGAGTTCCAAAGCTTCAAAAACAGCAAAGAAAAAATAATAAATTTTTAGGTGGGTGACTTTAATGTTCAACAAAAAAGAATGCGTCGCAATGCTTCTCGCAGGAGGACAGGGAAGCCGTCTGTATGCTTTAACACAGTCAGTAGCAAAGCCTGCAGTTCCGTTTGGCGCAAAGTACAGAATTATTGACTTTCCTCTCTCAAACTGCATTAACTCAGGTATCGATACTGTAGGTGTTCTCACACAGTACCAGCCACTCGTGCTTAACGAGTATATTGGCAATGGTCAGCCTTGGGACCTTGACAGAATGAGCGGCGGTGTTCATGTACTGCCTCCATATCAGAAGGCATCAGGCTCTGACTGGTACTCCGGTACTGCTAATGCAATTTATCAGAATATTTCATTCATGGACAGATATGACCCTGAGTATGTAATCATCCTTTCCGGTGACCATATCTACAAGATGGATTACGATAAGATGCTTACTTACCACAAGCAGCAGGATGCAGCTTGCACAATCGCTGTAATCGATGTACCTCTCGAGGAAGCTTCAAGATTCGGTATCATGTTTGCACATGATGACGGCGAAATCTATGACTTCGTCGAAAAGCCAAAGGAGCCAAAGACAACACTTGCTTCAATGGGTATCTACATCTTTACTTACTCAAAGCTTAAGGAATACCTTATTGCTAACGAAAACGACAAGGATGCAACTAAGGACTTCGGTAACAATATCATTCCTGCTCTCCTTGCTAACAATGAAAGAGTTTACGCTTACAGATTCGACGGCTACTGGAAGGACGTTGGTACAATTGATTCTCTCTGGGAAGCAAATATGGACCTCATCAATCCTAAGATTCCAATCGACCTCTATGACCCATCCTGGAAAATTTACTCCAGAAATCCTGTAATGCCTCCACAGAGCATCGGAAAGAAGGCTAATGTACAGAATTCTGTTGTTACAGAAGGCTGCTACATCGACGGCAACGTTGAATTCTCAATGATTTCAAACGGTGTTACAATTGAAGAGGGAGCTCTCGTTCTCGATTCTATCCTTATGCCTGGCTGCGTAATCAAGAAGGGCGCTAAGATTGAATACGCAATCGTCGGTGAAAATTCTGTTGTAGAAGAAGGCGCTCAGGTTGGTTCAAGACCTGAAAACGTTGAAAACAGAGACGAGTGGGGAATTGCCGTTGTAGGTCATAACCTTACTGTATCCTCCGGCTCATATGTTAAACCGAAGCAGATTATTTCAGAAAGCGTATAAGGAGGAAAAGAAAATGGCAATTAACATGGGAAGTGTAATGGGCATTATCTTTGCCAATATGCACGACAATACAATCAGTGAAATCACTAAGTCCAGAACAATGGGCTCTGTACTTTTCGGAGGAAGATACAGACTTATAGATTTCCCGCTTTCAAACATGGCAAACAGCGGTGTTTCCGAAGTTGCTGTTATTACAAAGGAAAACTACCAGTCGCTCCTTGACCACCTTGGCTCTGCAAGAGAATGGGACCTTGCTCGTAAGAAGGGCGGACTACATATCCTTCCACCTTTCGGCAACGTTGAAGCCGGTCTCTACAGAGGCAGACTTGAAGCTCTCTACGGTGGTATAAGCTTCCTCAAGGCTTCAAGAACTGAGTATGTTATCCTCTCAGACTGTGATATTATTGCAACAATTAACTACAAGCCGATTGTAAACGCTCACGTTGAAAGTGGTGCTGATATCACAATGGTTACAAATACAGGCGTGTACACAAGCGATGTTGTTTCAACCTCTACAGTTGTTACAGCCGACGAAGCAGGCAGAGTTAAGGGCGTTCTCCACAAGCCGGCAATCAGCGGTGAGTGCACAATCTCCCTCAATATGTTCGTTATGAAGAAGAGCTTCCTCATTGAGCTTCTCGAAGACGGCATCGCAAGAGGACACTACAGCTTTGAAAGAGATGTTCTTCAGGCTAAGGTTGATGAACTCAATATCAGAACCTACGAGTTTAATGAGTACTTCAGCAAGATTTACAGCATGCAGAGCTTCTTTAAGGCTAACATCGACCTTATTGACCCTGAAAATTCAAGAAAGCTCTACAACCCAAGAAGACCTATCTACACAAAGGTCAGAGATAACGCTCCTTCCAAGTATGACCTTGAATGCGTAGTTAAGAATTCTCTTATAGCTGATGGTTGTATTATCGAAGGCGAGGTTGAGAACTCAGTTCTCTTCAGAGGTGTTAAGATTGGTAAGGGCGCTAAGGTTAAGAATGCAATTCTTATGCAGGACACTGTAATCGAGCCTAATGCAGTTGTAACAAACATCATCACAGATAAGGATGTTACAATAGGCGAAAACAGACTCATTTCAAGCTCTGAAGTACACCCTCTCTACATCGGCAAGGGCGCTTCTATATAACTTAAAATATTACAAGAAAAGAGGACAAAACTGTGAATATTCTTTATTGTGCAAGTGAAGCATTGCCTTATATAGCTTCCGGCGGACTTGCTGATGTTGCAGGTTCTCTGCCTGCAGCTATAAATGCAGAAGGTCACGATTGCAGAGTTGTAATTCCATATTACAGCTCAATCAAGCCTGAGCTTAAGGCATCTCTTACTTATCTCACAAACTTTACAGTACCCGTTGCTTGGCGTAACCAGTACTGTGGTGTATTTACCGGCGTTGCAAACGGTGTAACTTACTACCTTCTTGATAATGAATACTACTTCTCAAGAAACGGTATCTACGGCTTTTATGATGATGCAGAAAGATTTATATTCTTCTCAAGAGCTATCTTAGAGCTTCTTCACTACATTGACTTCAAGCCGAACGTTATCAATGCAAACGACTGGCAGACAGCTCTTGTTCCTGTTTACTATGATGTGTTCTATCGTTATCAGTCAGGATACGAAGATATCAAGACTGTTTTCACAATCCATAACATCCAGTACCAGGGCAAGTACGGTATGGAGCTTATCAACGACCTTATTGGTATTCCTCTTTACCACAGCGACCTTCTTGCATATGATGGTTGTGTAAACTTCATGAAGGCTGCTTTTGAGACTTCAGACAAGATTACAACAGTTTCTCCAAGCTATGCGTGGGAAATCCTTGACCCGTGGTATTCACACGGTCTCGACAGGGCTCTTATCAACAAACAGTATAAGCTCTGCGGTTTCCTTAACGGTATCGACCAGACTATCTACAATCCTGCAACTGACCCTAAGATTCCTAAGAACTATAGTGTTGAGGATAAGTCAGGTAAGGCAGTTTGTAAGGCTGAGCTCCTCAAGGAATTCGGTCTGGCAGAAGGCAAGGAGCCAATCATTGGTATCGTAACTCGCTTCGTATCTCATAAGGGACTTGACCTTATCAAGTACGTTTTTGAGGATATTATAAGACTTGGCTACAAGTTTGCAATCCTCGGTTCCGGCGAGAAGATGTACGAAGACTTCTTCAGAGAAATGGCATACCGTTACCCGGACAGAGTTGGAGTAACAATCGGATTTGTTCCTGACCTCTCAAGAAGAATCTACGCAGGTTGCGATATGTTCCTCATGCCATCACAGAGCGAACCTTGCGGTCTTGCTCAGATGATTTCACTCAGATACGGTACAATTCCTATCGTTCGTGAAACAGGCGGTCTCAGAGACAGCATCCGTGATGCAGGCGGAGAAAACGGAAACGGCTTCACTTTCAAAACATACAATGCTCATGATATGCTCGATGCTTGTACAAGAGCAAGAAGCTATTATGACCAGCGTCAGAAGTGGGGCAAGCTCGTTTCACACGCACTCAGAGAAGACTTTAGCTGGAAGCGTTCCGCTGAGCTCTACATCGGTCTCTATTCCGATATTCACTAATAGTAAAGTAAACCCCGTCAGGCTGAAGGCTTGGCGGGGTTGTTTTGTTGTAGTAGCAAAAAGTACAGAATTGTTACAGGTTCAAGGTCACGTAGCTCGAGAGTTACGAAGCTCTGGAGCTTGAGCAGTATGAGTATCTTGCGTGTATTGACGGAAGAACCTCAGACGTGTGCAGGAAGCTCAACGGCAAAAGGTTCAAGGTGATGGATGCAAGGGTAGGTGTTAATCTACCGCCGATGCATCCGTTCTGTCGTTCTACTACCATCGCGGTCACCAAGAGTAGCAATGAGCTCGACAGACGAATAGCCGAGCTGACAGACAGCACCGGCGCAGATGTAGACTTCTATACCTGGAGAAACAGCCTGCAAAAGCTCCCAAACGGGAAATATCAGTATGTAAAGCCTATTGACATTTCTGACGAAAGTGGTATAATAAAAATCAGTATGCAGTTTTTTGCTAAACGCAAGAATTCTGATTATCCGACATACCGCGTTTCTAAGCAAGAATATGCACATGTGATGCATGAAGTTGCTACAAATATTACTGAAGAACAAATGTCGCAAACAACATTTTCAAAGGAAATCGGCGATTATGTTTATACATTTTCTAACGAAGGAGGCTTTGGAGAATGGAAGATAATTCGAAAACGAAAGATATAATGAATAATTCTGATGAGATGTTTTGGGGTATCAAACGAAGTCCGTTACAGGTAAAGCTTATCAAAAAATTGCGACAGATTTCGAGTGACCCGGAATTTATTTTGTCTGTTATAACTGATGCACAACACGATGATGATGCGCGTTATATGATTGAATATATCAACCGAGGAGAAGATGTGACATATTCGCAGTTGATATTGCAGGCGATGCATTTATCGATGGTTCGCAGTGGAGAGATAAATAACTAACCGCCCCTGAAAAGGCGGTTTTGTTATGTCAAAATCTAAGGAGATGAACACATGAAATGTCCATATAACCGCAGAGTAGAAATCACAGTACAGAACTGGGGTCAGGATTCTGACGACAATCAGACGCCGACTAAAGGCACTACCGTTACACAGACAGTTTATGAGCTTATGGACTGTGAAAAAGAAAACTGTGGTGCATGGAAAAACGGAAGATGCTGTTATGCAGCTGTAAGTCTTTCAAACGAATAAGCTACAACTCAATAATTGAAGCACTTTGCCGGGGACATAACCGTCTTTAGCAGAGTGCTTTTATTATACTCATTTGAACGTACCGGGCGGTCCTGACAGGACTATGAACGTTGCGGGCACAAACTGTATTTGCCGGGCAGTCGTAAGATAAGAACGGCAAGGACGAAAGGTAGGTAAAAACTATGGCAATCAAAAAGCCGATGCGAATCTCAATGCAGTATTTCGCAGGGAACAACACAAACACAGCAGAGCAGGGTGGTTCTCTTTCGCAGTCTGCAGGTCAGCAGAATCAAATGAATACTGTGTGTTTTTCATTTTTATCTTGACAAACAAACTGAAAAAGGGTATAATGTTATAGTAATTTTGCCGCTGTGGTGGAATAGGCAGACACAAGGGACTTAAAATCCCTCGGTAGTGATACCGTACCGGTTCAAGTCCGGTTAGCGGCACCAAATAACCCTTACAGATACAACGTATCTGTAAGGGTTATTTTTATGTTGTATGGTGGATTTGAACCCAGAAATCTTTGATTTCTGCAAAGCCTGCTATACAAACTACGATACTAAGCAAAGCAGGGAAGCAGGCTGGTTCAACGTCCGGTTGTAAAAACACTGATACAACGTATCTGTAAGGGTTATTTTTATGTTGTAACGTAGAGGTTATTAAACTAGTCACCATATGTGTATGTGCCTTTTATATGGCCAAATGCAACGACATTTCCCTTTGAACCGTCTTCAAGTAGGTCTAGTGCAATTACTTGCTTAAAGAATGTTGCACATCTTGCATTCAAGAAGATGTTAAGCTTTGCCGATGGTTTTTCTTTGAGTGCAAAAACATAAATCTCATATGAATGTGTTCCGCTTGGCGGACATGGTCCTTTATATTCCGTGGAGCTTGCCCAACCGAGCTTTAAGTTTGTTTCTTCAAGATATTCAGACTTCCAATGAATCCAGTTTCCAGCCGAAGTATCGACCATATATACTGAATAATACTTTGCATCTTCAACAGGTTCCCAGGAAATCTGCGGAGACTGATTTGAGCCGTTCTTTGTATTTGAAATACAAGTATCCCACACACCATCCTTCAGGTTTTCTGATGAAATACTGAACACATCACATTCAAGACCTTCGATTTCCACTGTTGGCTCTGTAGCAGATGATGATTTTTCATTGCCTGAGGAATTACAAGAACAGAAAGCTATTAACAATATGCCTGTGATGATAATTGTAGAAATAATTCTCCTTAACTTCATATAAACCTCCAATTATTCAACTGTATTACTCTTAATAACTGTAGCTATTATAAATGAGTTGCCCTTTAAGCATTCGGTTATGCTCTTGTTTTTCCACTCGTACAAACATCCGCTGCCCCTGTTTATAGAAACAATTTCATTCCCAAGCTTTAAACAACAATAAGTGTGCATACATACTAAATGATGCCTGTATGCTACAACAATTATATCACCGTCTTTTACATTCCTGTCAAGCTCGGACAGGGAAGTATAGACAGTATGCTCTTGTCCGTATGCGTCAAGACAGCTTGATATCTTTTTGGGCGAAGAACCGAAAAAGCCTGACCTTGTGAGAAATAATCCGTTTACAACAAATTCACTCGCAAGCTTAAAGTATGCATCAAAGTTTTTATCATCAGTAATTTTACCCGACAATACAAGGGCGTTATATACTGCAATGACTTCACAGCAGGTGTTTGACATTCTTGCAACAGAAAACTTCATTTTTGAAAAATTACCGCTATACTGACATCTCAGAAGGCGTTTTCCACAAATCTCTGTTATGCTAGAATATTTCGAAGAATTATGCCACTTCTTTGTAAGAACATCTAAATTACCGCAGTCACAGTCATTATAAGTCCTTATTCCCAGTGAGGTGTTATGCTCATAATTTGACAAAGCAAGCCTGTGTATCAGCTTATTTTTGTTCAGTTTGTCAAACCTAATCCATGCCATAATTCACACCTCTCTTCAATTTTATTTTAGCATTAAAAATATATAAAATCAAGCTTGAAAATATAAAATGGATATGATATAATGTTGTGTGAAAACGTTTTTACAGCGTTGATTATTTTTTTAAGGAGAGTTTTTTCTAATGAAAAAGTATTTGGACAAATCCCTGTCCGCTCAGGAAAGAGCTGAAGCTCTTGTTTCTGAAATGACAGTTAATGAGATGGCGGGCCAGCTTAGATATGACGCACCTGCAATCGAAAGACTTGGCATACCATCATATAACTGGTGGAACGAAGGTCTCCACGGTCTTGCACGTTCAGGCGTTGCTACTATGTTTCCACAGGCTATCGGTCTTGCTGCTACGTTTGATACAGAGCTTATAAAGAGCGTTGGTGATATCACATCAACAGAATGCAGAGCTAAGTACAATGAGTACCAGGCATACGGCGACACAGATATCTACAAGGGTCTTACAATCTGGGCACCAAACATCAACATCTTCAGAGACCCAAGATGGGGCAGAGGACACGAAACATACGGAGAAGACCCATACCTTACAACTGAATGCGGCAAGGCTTATGTAAAGGGTCTCCAGGGTGATTCTGAAACACTTAAGACTGCTGCTTGTGCAAAGCACATGGCTGTACATAGCGGTCC
Source organism: Oscillospiraceae bacterium (assembly GCA_017396665.1). Taxonomy (GTDB): domain Bacteria; phylum Bacillota; class Clostridia; order Oscillospirales; family Ruminococcaceae; genus UBA7477. The sequence goes on from JAFQLH010000039.1 coordinate 8,024, forward strand.
TGAAAGCTTAAGACACGAATTTGACGCTATTGCAAGCGACAAGGATATCGAAGAAACATATTTTCCTGCATTTGAAGCACTTATCAAGGACGCTAAGGTAGAAAGCGTTATGGGTGCTTACAACCGTGTAAACGGACAGGCTGCCTGCGCCAACGACTTGTTTATGTCAAAGCTCAACGAATGGGGATTTGACGGATACTTTGTTTCTGACTGCTGGGCAGTAAGAGACTTCCACGAGCATCACGGTCTTACAGGTTGTCCAACTGAGTCTGTTGCTCTCGCACTCAAGTCCGGATGTGACGTGAACTGCGGATGCACATATCAGCATATTTTATCTGCTCTTGAAATGGGACTTATCAGCGAAGAAGACATCAGAAGAGCTTGCGTTCACGCAATGAGAACAAGAATCAGACTCGGTATGTTTGATGATTCAACAGAGTTTGACTCAATCCCATACGAAGTTGTAGCCTGCAAGGAGCATAAGGCAGTTTCACTTAAGGCTGCTGAAGCTTCAATGGTTCTTCTTGAAAACAACGGCGTTCTTCCTCTTAACAAGGATGTTAAGACTATCGCTGTAATCGGCCCTAATGCTAACAGTAGAGTTGCTCTTGAAGGAAACTACAACGGCACCGCTGACAGATACAACACATTCCTTACAGGATTACAGGATAAGTTTGAAGGCAGAGTTATTTTTGCTGAGGGCTGTCATCTTTATAAGGACAGATGTTCAGGGCTCGCACAGGCAAACGACAGAATTGCAGAAGCTGTTGCAGCAGCAAAGCATGCTGACGTTTCTATCCTTTGTCTTGGCCTCGACGCTACTATCGAAGGTGAAGAAGGCGATACAGGTAACGAATTCTCCTCAGGCGACAAGAACGACCTCAGATTACCTGCAAGCCAGCGTCTGCTTCTCAAGGAAGTAAAGGCAGTTGGAAAGCCAGTTATCGTTGTTTGTGCAGCAGGTAGCTCAATTAACATTGAATCCGACGTTGACGCTCTCATTCACGCTTGGTACCCTGGTGCTGAAGGCGGTCTGGCACTTGCAAACATCGTTTTAGGTAATGTGTCACCATCAGGAAAGCTTCCTGTTACTTTCTATGCTGACACAGACAAGCTCCCTGACTTTACAGATTACTCAATGAAGGGCAGAACATACAGATATACAACTGACAACATTCTCTATCCATTCGGATATGGTCTTTCATATGCTAAGACTCAGTACAGCAACCTCTCTTATGCTGACAACACAGCAAGCGTTACTGTTACAAATACAAGCAACGTTGACACAGAAGAAGTCGTTCAGCTCTATATCAAGGATTACTGCGAGGATGCTGTTCCGAACTACAGCCTCTGCGGATTCAAGAGAATCAGCGTAAAGGCAGGAGAGAGCATGGATGTTACTATCGCTATGAACCCTAATGCGTTTACAAGCGTTAACGACAAGGGCGTAAGAGCAGTAAGAGGAAGCAAGTACACACTCTACTGCGGTTCTCACCAGCCTGATGAGCTCAGCACAAAGCTTTCAGGAACTGAGTGCGTAAGTATCGAAATCAATCTCTAATCAATATGTTAGTTTTAACCCCGTGGTATTTTACTACGGGGTTTACTATATATGTGGAATGCAACTTACAAAGTGGACTATCCTTTTTAATAGCTTTTTGTATAACTTTTTTGGCGTTTTTGCTTGACAAACTAAAGCGTAAATGATATAATATATAACTGTTGGGCGAACAAAACCAACATGCGCCAGTAGCTCAGCTGGATAGAGTGTTTGGCTACGAACCAAAAGGTCAGGGGTTCGAGTCCCTTCTGGCGCACCAAAAGCTTTCCTTGCTATATGCAGGAAAGCTTTTTTTGTAACTAAAAATATTTAAGGATTATTTAATAATTGATGTGTTAGAATGTAATCAAGCTAAAGAAAGGGGCTTATAAAATGTTTTTAAGAATACTGAAAAAAGACCTTAAACGCAAGAGAGCTATGAACATTATACTTCTCGTGTTTATCATTCTCTCATCGCTTTTTGTTGCATCAAGTGTAAACAACATATATTGCGTTACAAACGCACTTGACAACTTCCTTGAAATTTCCAATGCACCTGATTACTTCGCAGCAATCAGAGGAAAAGACTCAATAGAAACAATAACAGATAAAATATCTGATGTTTCTGAAATCACTTACTCAGGCTACGAAAGAATGATTTTTGCAGAAAAATCAAATTTTAGTATTGACGGTGAAGATATTGATTTTAAGAACTCATCAATTATTATGTCCTTTGGTGATGCAAAGACAAAGTACTTTGATATGGACAATGAGGAAATCACCGATGTTAAAGAAGGAACAGTGGTTCTTTCAGGAAAGGCAGTTGAAAAAGTAGACATTGAAATCGGTGATATTATCACAGTAAAAATCGGTGATAAATCACTTGACCTCAAGGTTGCTGACAGCTGCAAGGACGCTGTTCTCGGTTCTGACCTTATGGGTATGACAAGATTCATTATGAACGAAAAAGATTTTGAATATTTTTATGACAATGATGATGACAGCGTACTTTACGGTTCACTCTGGTACATAAATTCAACTGATACCAATAAGCTCAACAGTATATTCAGTGAAATCAACAACGTCCTGTTCAATGCAGACAGAAGCACAATCAAGATGGCTTATGTACTCGATATGGTAATCGCAGGCGTGTTCCTTGTTATTTCTGTATGTCTTATTCTTGTAGCTTTTGTTGTTTTGAAGTTTACTATTACTTTCACACTCTCCGAAGAATTCAGAGAAATCGGAGTTATGAAGGCTATCGGCATTAAGAATACCAAAATCCGCTGTCTGTATCTTGTAAAGTACCTGGCAATGGCTGTTGCAGGCTCGACAGTGGGATTCTTCCTCAGTATTCCGTTCTCTGATACTCTTTTAAAGAACGTTTAAAAGACAATCGTTATTCAGGGAGAAAACACATTCCTTATAAACCTCTTCTGTTCGATTGCTGTTGTACTTATCATACTTCTTTTCTGCTACGCATGTACAGGCAAGGTCAAGAAGCTTTCTCCAATCGACGCTATCAGAAACGGTCAGACAGGCGAAAGATACAGTACCAAGAGTGTCATAAGCCTTTCAAAGACAAGAGGCAAGCCTTCGTTCTTCATGGCACTTAACGACATTCTGAGTGCTCCGAAACGTTTTCTTTCAATTATCTTTACTTATATTCTCTGTATGACAATCGTGCTTGTCCTTGTAACAACAACTAACACGCTAAGAAGCGGCGAGCTCGTTAATATATTCGGATTACACGAAAGTGATGTTTTCCTCAGCATATATTCTGAAGATATTTTGTCTGCGGTAGTATCAGGAGAGCGTGAAAAATTAGAAGGAACAATGACAAGGCTTGAAACCGAGCTTGAAGAAATCGGAATTGAGGGCGAGGCTTCAATTGAATTATTCATTAAGTACAACTTAAAACACGGTGATAATATGTTCAAGTCGATGACTCTCATCGGTCTTAACACAACTACTGATATGTATATTTACAATGAAGGTACGGCACCACAGAATCCAAATGAGGTTGCAATTACACAGCTTGTAGCCGAAAAGCTTGATGCAGAAATCGGTGACACAATCATAGTCTGCCAGGAGCATGGCGAAGTAGAGTATCTGGTAACAGGATACTATCAGAGCATGAATAATCTCGGTGAGGGCGTGAGATTCCACCAGGATGCACCGGTTGATTTTTCAATGCTTTCCGGCAGCTTATCCTTCCAGTTTGATTACACCGATTCCCCTGACGAAAAGACAAAGGAAGAAAGATTCAAAAAAATCGAAGACTTATACGGTGAAGAAAATGTAATGACAGCTGGAGAATTTGCTGAACGTTCAACTGGTGTGGGCGATGCTATAGATGCCATCAAGTATTTGACACTGGGACTTGTTATTATAATCATAATGCTTGTAACGCTTCTTACAGAACGCTCCTTCATTGCAAAGGAACAGGGCGAAATTGCTACACTTAAGGCAATCGGCTTTAACACGTCATCGGTTGTAGCGTGGCACACACTCAGATTTGTTATCATAGGAGTTGTTTCATCTATAATCGCTGTACTCATTTCAACACCTGTTACAAATCTTGCCATTACACCTGTATTCAAAATGATGGGTGCTGCGTACGGAGTTAACTACGAAGTGAACCTTCTTGAAGTAGCGGTTATCTATCCGACTATATTACTCGTTACAACCATCATTTCCTCAGTACTCACTTCACTCTACACAAAAACAATCAAGCCTTCACAGGCATCATCTATTGAATAAAAGGAGATATCACTATGAACATCTTAGAAGTAAAAGACCTTTGCAAGACATATATCATAAACAAGCGTCAGAACAATGTTCTCAAGAATGTAAATTTCAGCGTTTCAGAAGGTGAAATGGTCGCTATTATGGGACCTTCAGGTTCAGGAAAGTCCACACTTCTTTACACGGTTTCAGGTATGGACACTCTTACCGCAGGAGAAGTTAAATTCTGCGGTAAGGATATCGCCAAGCTTTCCGAAAAGGAGCTTGCAGGCTTAAGACTTGACGAAATGGGATTCATCTTCCAGCAGATGCATATGCTCAAGAATCTCACAGTGCTTGACAATATCATTCTTCCTGCAACACAGTCAGAAAAAGCAAACGAAACACGCAAGGAAACCGTACAGCGTGGTCATGAGCTTATGAGAAAGCTCGGTATTATAGATATCGCTGATAACGACATCAATGAGGTGTCCGGCGGTCAGCTACAGAGAGCTTGTATCTGCCGCAGTATGATTAATAATCCTAAGATGATATTTGCCGATGAGCCAACAGGTGCTCTCAACAGAACATCATCAGACGAGGTAATGGCAGAACTTGCAAAGCTCAACAGCGATGGCACAACCATTATGCTTGTAACACACGACGTAAAGGTTGCCGCAAGATGCACAAGAGTTATGTATATAGTTGACGGAAACATAAAAGGAGAGTATAATTTAAATAGATACGAAAATGAATCTCAGATGAGAGAACGTGAAAGAGCTCTTAACAACTGGCTTATGGAAATGGGCTGGTAAGACTCGGACAGCTATTTTACTCAGCCGTGCGTTATAACATTTCGTACGGCTGAATTATTATATTGACAGGAAGTGCATCTTATGACTGACATCTTGATTGTTGAAGATAATAAGGAACTCGCTGAACTGCTGTGCGATTTTCTGCGTGCAGAGAATTATACTGTTTCTGTTGCAGCATCAGGAGAAAAGGCTTTGTCGCTGTATGAAAAATACGGTGCTAAGCTTGTTGTGCTTGATATAATGCTACCAGGTATAGACGGATTTACGGTTTGTAAGAAAATCAGAGAAGAAAGCAACACCCCGATTATTATTGTCAGTGCTAAGTCAGACAAGGATGACAAGCTCAACGGTCTTATCCTCGGAGCTGATGACTATATCGAAAAGCCGTATGATATTGACATAATGCTTGCAAAGATTGCGGGTATCTTCAAACGCAGATACGCACTTGATGAGCTTATCGACGGAAGCTTAAGAGTCAACAAGGAAAGCCGTACTGTTTATAAGAATAATGCTTTAATCGAAATGACAGCCAAGGAATACGAATTACTCGTACTGTTTTTAGAAAACAAGGGCAAGACGCTCAGCAAGGAATATATTTTCAATCAGATTTGGGGTAGCGACAGCTTTTCCGAACAACAGACTCTTACTGTACATATCAAATGGCTTCGACAGAAGATTGAAGATGATACCAAGAATCCGCAGATAATCAAAACTGTGTGGGGTGTAGGCTACAAGTATGAAAGCGTTCAATAAAATCTTACTTACTGTAATTGCATTAATTGTGGTTATATTTATAGCTGCTAATGTCGTCATAATAGCTGATAAGGACAATACAAGCGGAAGGCCTTATATTGTTGAAGCAAGCAGAGTTGCTCTGGAGCTTGAAGAAAAAAACATTGATGATATTGACCTTTCCAAATATGAGTACATCACAGGTATTGCTACATATTCAGACGACTTTTATAACACCGAAAGCGACTACATAATACGTGAAATCGGTGGTGAGCTATATAGAATTGAATTTAATGCAGACAGTAAAACAAACAACACCGAAAGACTTATAACAGTCAATATATCTCTCGCTGTAATGACAATTATGATTATTGCTGTGTTGTTATATGTGAGATACAAAATCCTGTCACCGTTTGAACGTCTTAAAGATGTTCCTTACGAGCTTTCAAAGGGCAATCTTACTACTCCTGTAAAAGAAACTAAAAACAGATTTTTCGGTAGATTTATCTGGGGCGTAGACCTGCTCAGAGAGAATATGGAACAGCAGAAGGAAAGGGAACTAAAGCTTCAGAAGGACAGAAAAATGCTTCTCCTTTCTCTTTCACATGATATAAAGACACCGCTTTCTGCTGTGAAGCTGTACTCAAAGGCACTTTCCAAGGGTTTATACACAGACAAGCAAAAGCAGTTGGAAATTGCAGAGAGCATAAACGAAAAGGCGGATGAAATCGAAGGATATATTTCTCAGATTATAACTGCCTCCAGAGAGGATTTCCTCAGCCTTGATGTCTGCAACAGTGAGTTCTATCTTTCAGAGCTTGTTACCAAGATACAGGCTTATTACACCGAAAAGCTCAGACTTGTTAAGACAGACTTTTCAGTAGAAGAATACACAGATTGCATAATCAAGGGTGACCTTGACCGAAGTGTTGAGGTTATTCAGAACATCATTGAAAACGCTATTAAATACGGCGACGGAAACAGCATCAGATTACTCTTTTCACAGGAAGAGGGCTGTTTGCTTTTTACTGTAGAAAACAGCGGATGCACGCTTTCTGACAACGACCTGCCACACATATTCGACAGCTTCTGGAGGGGAGAAAACTCAGCAAAAGAAAAGGGAAGCGGTCTCGGACTATATATCTGCCGTCAGCTTATGATGAAAATGAACGGAGATATTTTTGCAAAAATTTCAAACGGTTATATGAATGTAACCGCTGTATTTACCAAGGCATAAAAGTAGCCACTTAATATTGAAGTGGCTACTTTTATTTTTGTATAAGGTACACAAAAGAACGCTTACTATTTTATGTATTATTTTGTTGACTTTATGTCGCTACTGTTTTATAATGTAATTACAGGCAACAACAAATATAGTCAATATAAGACATTTTTTATCATCAAATTATTAAGGAGGTCATAACTATGACAAAAGGTATTAAAACATTATTAGCAACTTTTCTTTCTATTGTTCTTATGGTTTCAGTAATGACTTTAAACGCCAATGCTGCAACATATTCTGACTCTTGGAGACTTCAAAGAACTCAATCAGGCACAGGATATTTAGTATATAGCAGCGATACAGTATCATTAAAAACATTAGAAACAAAATATTCTACAAGAGTCAACTGTCCAGATTTCCGCTCAACCGAAACAGCAGATGGAACAATTGCCTATGTTTCTTATTACGGTTTTGCCGCTGACGACTCTGTTGGTAGTGATTATCTTCATTCCTTATTTAGTACAAATTATTTTTATCAAGCAAGAACTGATATGAAGACAATACAGTTTTCTTCAACTGTCGATTACGGGGAGTACTATATTGCTAAGTTTTCCTTACACAGATATGTAAATGTGACATGTTATTTTGCCGGACGTGTGGAGATGTAATCTATGACAAAACCAAGAATTAAACTTACCAAGAAATCTATAATTTGTATTTGTTGTGCCTTGATAATAATTGTAATAGCAACCGTTCTTATCCTGTATTTCAACAGAAGCGAGGATAATGCAGAAAAGCTTAGCTGGAAGGAAGTCTCCGAGCTGGCTGAGGTTCCTGAGAATAAATACTCGAATATTACTTTTGCAGAAAACTGTGTTCTGATTTTACCCGATGTTGACACTTTTTATCAGTATCAGCTTACAGCTGATTTAACAAAAGAGGAAACCTTGCAGCTTTGTTATGATGTCGGAGAGGTCGTTTTCCCCGGGATATTTTCCAAAGAAAGCCAAGTATTTGACGACTCTAAAATGCGGGCTGATGTAACCTTTTCAACCGATGAGCTGTCTTATCGTTCTTCGGTTTACGCTTACGGTAAAATGGTAATATACAATGAACAGGGAATTGAATCTGCATTTTTCGGCACTCCCGAAAAAATTATAAGATTGAGCAGAGGCGATAGCACAGAAAATGAAGCATATACCGTTAACGGTGAAAGCTATATGGTGTCAGATGCACTAGCTCTGGCTGAAGAAACTGTCAAGAAGCTCGAGCCGTATATGGATGGCTTCATCTATAAGCCTACTGACGTTATTGTTATCAAAGACAAAAGTACAGATAATTACTCATATCATATTCAATTCGAAGCAATCATCGACAGCGTTCCTATAAACGACGGCGGAAAGGTTGCTGTTAACGATGGCACTTCAAAGTATTTTATTACTGATACTTGTCTTTATGTGACTATAAGCTCACCCGGGATTGTCGCAGAAGTTTACAGAAGCCGTGGAGTTGATTTTACTGACAAAGAGGAGCTTAAGGACGAGTTTATTACGCTTGAAGCCGCTACAGAAAAGCTCGCTGAATATTATGCTCCGTATTATAAGACCACGGTATCCGAGATATCTGTTAAATACGCTATAAAGCGTGAGTACGGAACTGAAGAACACACAATTCATCCTTACTGGTGCTTTATAATCGATTATCCTGTTAATCTTGTATTAGAAGATACATATTGTATGGGTGAAAACACGATATATGTCGATATGGTAACGGGAGAAGTTATTTCATACTTTAGGGATGCAGGACAGTTTATAAGCTCATTTGAAAAACAAGAAAGCACCGATGAAACCGAATAACAACGTTAAGCACTATGCAAATCATTTGTATAGTGCTTTTTTATTGAAAAGTCAGCGGTGTTGTGGTATAATAGACTATATATTATACAAGCTATTTCAAAATTCATTTGAGGTGTAATTATGGATAAAACAAAGGCAAAAGCACTTATTGACAGTCTTGTAGAAGAGCTCAATTATCACGCACACAGATATTATGTTCTTGATGACCCGCAGATTAGTGACTATGATTATGATATGAAAAACAGACAGCTCAAGGAGCTTGAGGAGCAGTTCCCCGACCTTGTGAGGGAAGATTCACCATCATTCAGAGTCGGAGGCGAAACACTCTCTACCTTTGAGAAGGTTACTCATACTGTACAGATGGGAAGCCTGCAGGACGTCTTCTCTTATGAAGAGGTTGTTGCTTTTGTCAACAGAGTCCGTGAAACAGTAGAAAAGCCTGTTTTCTGTGTAGAGCCTAAGATTGACGGGCTTTCAGTTTCACTCGAATATGCAGACGGAAAGCTTGTAAGAGGCTCAACAAGAGGCGACGGCTTTGTTGGAGAAGATGTAACCGCAAACCTCAAAACAATAATGTCTATACCTCTGAAGCTCAAGCAGGAGCTTCCTCTTCTCGAAGTTCGTGGAGAGGTTTATATGCCTATGAAATCCTTCTTAAAGGTCGTAGAAGAACAGGAAGCAAATCTTGAGCAGCCTTTCAAGAACCCAAGAAACGCTGCTGCAGGCTCACTCAGGCAGAAGAATTCTGCTATCACAGCTAAACGTAACCTTGATATTTTCTGCTTTAATATACAGCAGCTCGAAGGTACAGAAATCACATCTCACAAGCAGTCACTTGACCTTCTCGGAGAGCTTGGCTTCAAAACTGTTCCGGGGTATGTCTGTCTTGAAACGGCTGATGATATTATAAAGCAGATTGAAAAAATAGGCGAGATGAGATTCGATTTGCCTTTTGATATTGACGGAGTAGTAATAAAGCTCGATGACCTATCTTCGAGAGATGCAATGGGCTCTACTGCTAAGTATCCACGCTGGGCTGTTGCGTACAAGTTCCCACCTGAAGAAAAGGAAACAAAGCTCCTTGACATAGAGCTGAATGTCGGCAGAACAGGTGCTGTAACTCCTGTTGCTGTTTTTGAGCCTGTTTTCCTTGCGGGAACCAGTGTATCAAGGGCTACACTTCACAACAAGGATTTCATCATTGAGAGAAACATCTCGATAGGTGACACAATCAGAGTCAGAAAAGCAGGGGACATTATCCCTGAGGTTCTTTGTGTAACACAGAAGGGCAACACGGACGAAATATACAAGTTCCCGGAATGTTGTCCAGTCTGCGGAGCAACACTCGAAGCAGGTGATGAGGCAGCAATACGCTGTCCTAACAGCGCTTGTCCTGCACAGCTTCACAGAAGCATCGTACACTTTGCATCAAAGGGTGCTATGAACATCGACGGACTTGGTCCTGCAATTGTTGATACACTCCTTAAAAATGGACTTATTCACTCGGTTGCCGATTTGTATGAGCTTAAAAAGGAAGACCTGTTGGGACTTGAAAACTTTAAAGACAAGTCAGCAGACAACCTTATAACTGCTATCGAAGAGTCAAAGAAAAACACTCTCGACAAGCTTATATTCGGTCTTGGCATACGAAATATAGGGCAGGCTTCCGCAAAGCTTCTATGCGAAAAATTCGGAACACTTGACGCAATCATAAATGCTACACCTGACGATATCGGAGAAATCGAGGGTTTTGGCGGTATTATGGCACAAAGCGTTTATGAAGCATTTAAAGACCCTGTGTTCAGCGAAAATCTGACACGTCTTGTAAGCTACGGGCTTAACACTACCTATGAACGCAAGACGGTTGACAGCAGATTTGCAGGACTTACATTTGTGCTTACAGGAACTTTGCCTTCAATGAAGCGTGATGAAGCCAAAGCTATCATTGAAAGCTTTGGCGGAAAGACAAGCGGCTCTGTTTCCAAGAAAACAAGCTATGTTCTTGCTGGCGAGGATGCCGGCAGTAAGCTAACTAAAGCTCAGCAGCTTGGTGTTGAAATAATTACTGAAGAGCAGTTTAAAGAAATGATAAAGTAGAGGTGATATACCATGTCAATTGATGTTAAGCGTATTGCAGAGCTTTCTAAGCTTTCTGTTGATGACAGCGAGCTTTCTTCACTCCAAAAAGACATGCAGGATATAATTGATATGGTATCTGATTTGCCTTTAGCTGACGAAGATATCCTGAGGCTCAACACCGAAAACAGTACACTCAGAAGTGATGAGTTAACCTGTGATAATAGCTCTGGTGATATCATTTCACAGATGCCGTATATAAAGGACAATATGTTCTTTGTGCCGAAGGTGGTGGATTAAAGCTGTGAAAGACGCTGAAATTTTGTCACTTTCCGTTACCGATATGGTAACACTACTATCCGATAAAAAGTTAAGCTCAGTTGAAATAACAAAGGCATATCTTGATTCAATCGGCAGACAGCAGGAATCAATTAACGTATATATAACCGTATTATATGATGAGGCGATAGCTCAGGCTGAAAAAGCAGATAATGCAAGAGCAAGCGGTGAAGCTACATCACGCATAAACGGTATTCCCGTTGCAATTAAAGACAACATTTGTACTAAAGGAATCAGAACCACCTGTGCATCAAAAATGCTTTCTGAATTTGTTCCGCCATACAACGCAACCGTTGTTGACAAGCTGATAGAAAGCGGCGCTGTTATTCTCGGAAAAACAAACATGGATGAGTTCGGAATGGGGAGCACCTGTCAGAACTCCTTCTTCGGAGAAACGAAGAACCCTCTTGATGTCACAAAAGTACCCGGCGGCTCATCAGGTGGCTCTGCGGCAGCCATAGCGTCTCTCCAGACACCTGTCGCACTCGGCTCAGATACCGGTGGCTCTGTGAGATTACCTGCCTCAAATTGCGGCGTGGTAGGCTTAAAACCGACATATAGCTCCGTATCAAGGTATGGACTTATAGCGTTCGCTTCGAGTCTTGACCAGATTGGTGTAATAGGAAGGAATATTTCGGATACGGCTATACTGCTGGATGAAATAAGAGGCTATGATTCCAAGGACTCTACATCATCCAAGAGAGAATACCGCAGTCTTTATTCTGCTCTTTCAAAGAAAACGGATAAAAAGCTTCGTGTAGGTGTTCCTGATGAATGCTTTTCTGATTATGTAAGTGAAGATGTTAAGACCGCATACTGCAATGCAATCAAAATGCTTGAAAAGTTTGGAGCAGAGATAATAAGGATTAATTCTATCCCGTACAAGCAGGCTTTAGCGGCGTACTATATTCTTTCTTCAGCAGAAGCTTCTTCTAATCTTTCGAGATTTGACGGCGTCAGGTACGGATACAGAGCGCAGAATGTAAAAAACACCGATGAGCTGTTTATTAAATCACGCTCTGAAGGTTTTGGAGATGAAGTAAAAAAGAGAATACTTCTGGGAACATTCGTTTTGTCCTCAGGATACTATGACGATTATTATCTACGTGCGACGGCTATGAAAAACAGAATCACTTCTGACTTCAACTGTGCGTTCAAAAATGTTGATGTAATAATCACACCGACATCACCTCGTACAGCTCTGTCTCTTGAGCATATGCTTTCCTGCACGGAAATCTATAAAACCGATATGTTCACAATATCCCCAAGTCTCGCAGGTCTACCCGCTTTAAGTGTGCCTTGCGGCAAGGGTAAAGACAATATGCCGATTGGACTTCAGATTATAGGAAACTACTTTTGTGAAGAAACGCTTTTACGAGCAGGACTTATCATAGAGGAGCAAAACCATGAATAATAACCACGAAGCTGTAATAGGTCTTGAAGTACACGCAGAGCTTTCCACTAAAACAAAGATATTCTGCCGTTGTCAGAACTCTTTTGGCGACAAACCTAATACAAATGTTTGTCCTGTTTGTCTGGGGCTTCCGGGGGCATTGCCTGTTCTTAACGAACAAGCTTTAAAATATGCTATAAAAATGGGGCTTGCACTGGGCTGTGAAATTGCTGATATTTCTCAGCTTGCAAGAAAGAACTACTTCTATCCCGACCTACCGAAAGCTTATCAGATTTCTCAAGAAAAGTTACCTGTATGCAAAAACGGACTTGTAAAGTTTTATATTGACGGCAAAATCAAAGCGGTCAGAATTGAAAGAATTCACATCGAAGAGGATGCGGGAAAGCTTATTCACACTGACGAAGGAACACTCATTGATTATAACAGGTGCGGTGTGCCTCTTATTGAGATAGTAACGTATCCCGATATCAACACAAGTAGGGAAGCCAAAGCTTTTCTTGATACTATCAAGTCGATTTTAAGCTATCTTGATATCTGCGACTGCAGGATGCAGGAAGGCTCAATACGTTGTGACGTTAATGTTTCAATTCACAAAGAAAACGAACCACTCGGCACAAGAGTTGAGATGAAAAACGTAAGCACATTTTCTGGGACTGTAAGGGCAATTGATTACGAGATTTCAAGACAACTTGAATGTTTAGACAACGGTATATCGATAAAGCAGGAAACAAGACGCTGGAATGATATAAA
>JAFQLH010000040.1 GCA_017396665.1 Oscillospiraceae bacterium
GTCGAGGTAGCAGTCATTAGGAACAAACATCTCGTCCTTCTGCATAAGCTCTACAACAGGATGACGGCCGTTCTTGATATCAATAACACCATCGATTGCTATATCAGGCTTAGAATAGCCATTGTTCATCGCTACACTTGCAAACGAACACAGCACGTCGATTGTAGCGACGGCAGAAGCAGTTTCCTGGACAAGCTTTAGCTGTGTTGCGCAGAAATCTCTTACCTCTGTGAATATATCTCCCTCAAGGGTAATAACCTTATCACTTGCGCCAAGGATTGTATTCTCCGCAATCTTGAGTTCATTTGTTATGAATCTCTCACAGTTTGCAAGAGTCTGCTTTCTGATATAGGTATCAGGAACAAGCTCGTAATATGACTTTGTAACCTCGATATAATAACCGAACACTCTGTTATATCCGATTTTGAGGTTCTTGATTCCTGTTGTTTCTTTTTCCTTTGCTTCAATACTGCTGATTATATCCTTTCCGCCGGAGATAATATTCCTCAGGTCGTCAAGGTCACTATTAAAGCCTTCCTTGATTACTCCGCCGTCCTTAACATTGGCAGGTGGCTCGTCAACGATTGCATTTTCAATAAGGTTTGAAATTGCTTCAAGTGTTGAAATTGAGCTGTTGAGCTGGGTCAGGAGCTTTGAGCTGAAGCCTGAGAGCATCTGCTTGATTGCAGGAAGCTTAAGGGCAGTAAGTGACAACGCCTTCAAATCTCTTGGTGTAGCTGTTTTATACATAACCCTTGTCATAAGACGCTCAAGGTCATAAACACCTGACAGCAGAGAAGTAAGCTCCGAGAGCTAAACGGGAGACATATAGAGCTGTTCTACCGCATCAAGTCTTGCCATAATCCTTGACGGATTGACAAGAGGCTGTTCGAGATAGCTCTTGAGCATACGCTTACCCATTGAAGTCTTGGTGCTGTCGAGCACCCACAGTAGACTTCCCTTCTTCTCCTTGTTGCGGAGAGTTTCGGTAAGCTCAAGGTTACGTCTTGCAGTAAGACCTATTGTCATAATAGGCTCGCTGTCATGCGTAATAATCTTTGAAAATCTTCCGACGGCCGCCTTCTGGGTTTCGCTTATATAAGCAAAAAGTCCGCAGACAGCCTTTTCAGATATACTGTCCGGTGCAATACCCAGCTCAGAAACTGAAGCAACTGAAAACTGCTTTGCTGTTGCTTCCATGTTCTTATCGCCGATAAAATCGCCTTCATCGAGGAGAGAAATTGCTGTTTTGAGCTTATCCTTAACAAACGCCGAAACGTCCTTCATTGTAAGGAAATAGTCGTTTATAAGAAGCTCTGCAGGAGAAAATCTTGAAAGCTCATTTATTACTCCTGCTGACATATCCTTTCCGCTGAACGCAAACAAGTGAACTTCACCTGTAGAGATATCTGCAAGACATATTGCACATTCCTTCGGTTTTGCATAAAGTGAGCAAATGTAATTATTACTTGTTTCATCGAGAAGGCTGCTTTCAATGAGAGTACCCGGTGTAACAACTCTGACGATATCACGCTTTACAAGTCCTTTAGCTGTTGCAGGGTCTTCAATCTGCTCACAGATTGCGACCATATATCCTTTTTCAATCAGCTTTTTAAGGTACACGTCACACGCATGAAACGGCACACCGCACATAGGCGCTCTCTCCGACAGACCGCAGTCACGTCCTGTCAGAGTAAGCTCAAGCTCTTTTGAAACGGTAATTGCATCATCGAAAAACATCTCATAGAAGTCGCCCAGACGGTAAAACAGAATATGCTTTGAATACTTAGTTTTCATTGCGGCATACTGTTGCATCATAGGAGACAGCTTCGAGATATCAACGTCACTTAGTCTTAACACTTGCCCACCTTCTTTATAAAGTCTTAAAATTCAGTATGATGACTATTAGTGGCAGCCACCGCAGGAAGCACAGCTACCTGAACAGCTGTGTGGCTGTTCCTCAGGACAAGTCATTGGGTCCTCACCGTTTGCAGCCATAGTAATGATGAAGTTGATTGAATTAAGGAGCTTGTCCATAGCTTCCTTAGCGTCATTGTATGCGTTCATGTTCTCGTTTGACATAATCTTTCCGTAGATGTCACGCATCTCGTTGTCGAGCTGTGTCATAAGCTCCTTGTCCTGTTCTTCTTCGGACTTCTGCATCTGCTGGCCGTACTTCATTCTTACGATGTTGAATTCACCGATAAGATTCTGAAGCTCGCCGTCTGTGTCATTCTTTTCCTTAGCAGAAAGATAAGCAAGGTATCTTTCGTCCTTCTGGAGTGCTGCTCCGAGTTCTCTTGTAAGTTCGATTACTGTCATAATTTTATTCTCCTTCAAAATAGATTATTTATCAATTTCACCGAGCAAAGCCCAATTCATTGCTTTTGTAATTTTAACAGGAACAAACTGTCCCTTAAGGTTCGAGTCGCCCCTGAACTCAACTATAATATTCTCGTCAGATTTTCCTGCGAGATATCCTTCGCCTGTTCTTCCGTCAGCGTCAGCAAGCACCCTCAGAGTCTTACCTACATATCTTGAAAGCCAGCTTGTTGCAACCTCACGCTGTTCTAAAATCAGCTCTCTGAGCCACAGACCCTTTTGCTTTTCAGAAATGTTATCCTCAAGCTCCGCTGCCTTTGTGCCGCTTCTCTTTGAATAGACATACGAAAAGACGTTGTCGAATTTAACCTGTCTGAGAAAATCCTTCGTCTTGCAAAACTGCTCATACGTTTCACCGGGGAAACCGACTATTATATCAGTTGAAAATGAAAAGTCTGCATTTTTACTTCTAGCATAATTCACAATATCGAGATAGTCGCTTGTCTTATACCTTCTGTTCATGGCAGAAAGAATTTCGTCACAGCCTGACTGTACAGGAAGATGCAGATGTTTTGCGACCTTTGGCAGTAATAGAATTGCGTCAATAAGCTCATAGCTTGCATCCTTGGGATGAGAGCTTACAAAACGTATTCTGAAATCACCGTCTATCGAATTGATTCTCTCAAGAAGCTTTACGAATCCGAAGCTATACGAGTTCACATTCTGACCGAGGAGAGTTATCTCCTTACAGCCTTGCTCTACAAGTGCTTTTGCTTCCTCGTATATCGGCTCTATTTCTCTGCTTCGTTCTCTTCCTCGAACATATGGCACGATACAGTAAGAGCAGAAATTATTACATCCATACATTATCGGTATACTAGCCTTTACGGTATCCTGCCTTAGCTGTTTTAATTCTTCAGACATAATATCGCTTGTATCTTCAAGTGAGAAAACTCTCTTTTTACTTGTCAGAACCTGCTCAATCATCTGCGGAAGTTTGCTCGCACCATAAGTTCCGAATACGATATCAACCTGGTGATAGCTTTCTCTTATTCTATCAGCAATATGCTTTTGCTGAGTCATGCAGCCACATACAACAATCAGCGTTTTAGGGTCATTTTCCTTAAGACGCTTGAGCTCTCCGATATTTCCGAAAACTCTGTCCTCAGCATTTTCTCTGACTGAACAGGTGTTTAAAACAATAAGCTTAGCTTCCCGTACATCATCGGTAAAGCCGTAGCCACATTCAGATAAAATGCCCATGATTTTCTGTCCGTCGCTGACGTTCTGTGCACAGCCATAAGAATGGACATAGCAAAGCGGCTTATTATCATATTCTTTTTTTATCAGTTCCGCAAGCCTTACAACGTCCGGATTGAGTGCTGAACCACTAGATATAGAAATGTTTTTCAAAACGCAGCTCCTTTTTCATCACATATAGTGTTATTATAACATATTACTACGCTTATTGCAAGAGCTTTTGAAACGAAAGAACGATGAAGATGCTAAAAAAACGTTGAAAAAAAATATTGTTCGTGATATAATGATAACACTGCTTTATTAAACTATACTTTTTGCGGGGAGGGCATTTGCAATGGTTATGAAAATTAATATACCCAGATGGGGCGGATATTTTAGTATACCCATCAGCGTTGCAGAAAAATACTTGAAGCTTTCCTCGGCTGAACAGCTTAAGGTACTGCTTTTCGTCTTGTCAAAAGGTGAGTTTAATATAGACTGTTCATATGTAGCAGATGCACTTTCTATTTCAGACGATGCGGTTGAAGAAGCACTTCAGTACTGGCATTCTCTCGGCGTTCTGACAATTGAAGGGAGTACGGCTGCAGACGTGACAAAGCCTGCAGAAATAACTATTGAAAAAACTACTGTAAGCTCCACAAATTCCGAGGATAAAAAACGTGTTGTTATAAAATACAGACCGTCAGACATTGAAAAGCTTGCGAAAAACGATTCTGAAATACGCACTCTGTTTGAGCAGGTCCAGAAGACTCTTTGCAGAACAATTAACGCCAGCGAACAAGCATCGCTCATTAATTTTTACGAATACTATGGTTTCCCCGTTGCAACAATAATCATGCTTTGTGAATACTGTCACAGCGACGGTAAGGATAACTTCAGGTACATAGAATCCGTTGCGAAGGATTGGCACCAAAATGGTATCATTGAGCCAAAGGATGCTGAGCTTGAAATCATCCGGCTTACAGAATACTACACATATGAAGCCGAAATCAAGAGGGCTCTTGGCCTTACTTCAAAAACAACAAAGAGTCAGAAGTCTTATTTTGAAAAGTGGCAGAAGCTTTCCTTCCCTGTTGACCTTGTAGATTATGCAGGAGAAATCAGCATCGACAAGACAAAGGAGCATACTGTAAGCTTTGAATATATGGATACTGTTCTTACATCCTGGAATGAAAACGGAATTGTGACAGTAACACAGGCTCAGAAGGATTCAAGCGACAAGTCTGCAGGAGCTAAGAAGACCGCTTCGGGTAAAAAGCCAACAAAGACTACGGACAAGCGTGAAAAGGCAGGCAGCAAGTACGCTGACCGTGACCGTGAAAGACTTTTAAAGCTTCTTGGTGAAGAATAAATACATTCAGAAGGTTGATACATAATGAAATATAACGAAAGCGTATTTCTCAGGGCAGAGAATATAATTACCGACAGACGTGTACGAGCTCTTACCGAATATGAAAGCAGAAAGCAATCAGTAAGTGATAAGTACCCTGAAATTAAAGCTTTGAACGACAAAATTGAAAATGCTATAAACGAGATTACAGATGTTATTGAGCTCAGACGCGATAACACCGCTGAGCTTATCGAAAGAATAGGAAAAGAAAATCTTGAGGCACAAAAAACAAGAAAAAAGCTTCTCTCAGCATTTGGATATCCGGAAGACTATCTTGACATTCCTTACACCTGCAAAAAGTGCAAGGACAGCGGCCTGGTAGAAGGTATACGATGTGGCTGCTTTGACGAAGTGCTGAAAAAATGTGCCGTAACGGAACTTACAAAGAACTGCGCTATTGAGCTCAAGTCCTTTGATGATTTCTCACTTGAATACTATGAGGGTGACGACAGAAATACGATGCAGCAGAATCTCGACATATGCAAGAGATACGCTTCAAAGTTCACTACAAAATCCCCTTCTCTTTTTCTGATTGGAGAAACCGGACTCGGAAAGACACTGCTTTCATCGGCGATTGCAAAGGTTGTTCTCTCAAACGGCTTCAGCGTTGCATTTGATAATATCTCTGAATTTCTGCGAAAAATTGAAAACGAACATTTTGGTCGTTCTGCAGGAGATACTC
Source organism: Oscillospiraceae bacterium (assembly GCA_017396665.1). Lineage (GTDB taxonomy): Bacteria > Bacillota > Clostridia > Oscillospirales > Ruminococcaceae > UBA7477. Next base: position 5,655 of record JAFQLH010000040.1, read on the forward strand.
TTGAGCTTCTTACTACAGTTGACCTAGTTATTCTTGACGACCTCGGTTCAGAGTTCCCTTCTTCTTTTACTCAGTCTGCAATTTACAGCATAATCAACACCAGACTGGGCAGAGGGCTGCCGACAATCATTTCAACGAACTTCACCTTTGATGAACTAAGGAATGTTTACAATAACAGAATTATTTCAAGAATCGAAGGTCAGTTTGAACATCTCGACTTCAAGGGCGAAGATGTAAGACTGCAGAAAAACAACAAATAAGCAAAAACGGAAGAATCGATTGATTCTTCCGTTTGCTTTTTATTCTGCTACAACCTTATGGAATACCTTCTTGCCCTTCTTGATAATAACTTCTCCTGTTATCTCAATCTTAGCCTGTGGGTCAGTCACCTTCTCGTCGTTTACAGAAACGCCGCCCTGCTGGACAAGTCTTCTTGCTTCAGAATTTGAAGCAGCGAGCTTTGTTCTTACCATAAGCTCTAAAATGCCCATCTTTCCATCTGCAAGGTCAGCGGAAGGAATTGCTGTGGTTGGCATATCGGCATTATTTGAACCGCCTGCAAAGAGTGCCTTTGCAGCTTCTCTTGCCTTGTCAGCCTCTTCTTCGCCGTGAACAAGCTTTGTAAGCTCGTAAGCAAGAAGCTCCTTAGCCTTATTGAACTGAGCACCTTCCATTGTCTTTTCCATTTCCTCGATTTCCTCAACAGGAACGAATGTGAGCATCTTGAGGCACTTTATAACGTCTGCATCACCGACATTTCTCCAGTACTGGAAGAAGTCATATGGTGATGTCTTTTCAGCATCAAGCCATACTGCACCCTTTTCTGTCTTACCCATCTTCTTTCCTTCTGAATTGAGGAGAAGTGTGATGGTCATAGCGTGAGCATCCTTACCGAGCTTCTTTCTGATAAGCTCAGTACCGCCGAGCATATTTGCCCACTGGTCGTCGCCGCCGAACTGCATATTACAGCCGTAGTCTGTAAAC
>JAFQLH010000008.1 GCA_017396665.1 Oscillospiraceae bacterium
CAAGCGTTTTATTCCTCGCCCTTGTATTTGTACGACGCAGCGACAGACTAGCTTTTTGCTACCACTCACTTTACGGAACGGCTTTCTCTACCGCTAATTTCCGACGTGCCGACTGACAAACCTTCTTTCTGTAAAAGCTTATCGGAGGCACAATCGGGTCAAGCGTAATTCCTCGCCCTTGTATTTGTACGACGCAACGACAGAGTAGCTTTTTGCTATCACTCACTTACGGAGCGGTTTTCTCTACCGCTAATTTCCGACGTGCCGACTGACAAACCTTCTTTCTGTAAAAGCTCATCGAAGGCACAAACGGGTCAAGCGTATTATTCCTTGCCCCTATATTTGTACGACGCAGCGACAGAGTAGCTTTCTGATAACGCTAGCTTTATGGGGCGGTTTTCTCTACTACTTTTTCCGACGTGCCGACTGACAAACCTTCTTTCAGTAAAAGCTTATCGGAGGCACAATCGGGTCAAGCGTAATTCCTCGCCCTTGTATTTGTACGACGCAGCGACAGACTATCCTTTTACTATCACTCACTTTATGGGGCGGTTTTCTCTACCGCTAATTTCCGACGTGCCGACTGACAAACCTTCTTTCAATAAAAGCTTATCGGAGGCACAATCGGGTCAAGCGTCACGCTTGCCAGATGGCAGTCGAGCCACATGGAAGCGGCATAGCTGACTTTCTGACAGGGAGTCCGATTTCCTCGGCTGTTACCTCTCCGCCGAACTTCTCGGTCAGCACTTCGCTTAAGATATACGCCATAACCGACGGCGAGAGTCCCGTAGTGTAGCTGTTGAGCAGGAAGAAAAGCGGCTTGTCGGAAAGCACACCTGCACACAGCTTAACGAGGTCATAAACGCAGTCCTCAAGCTTCCATACCTCACCGCCCGGACCTCTGCCGTAGCTTGGCGGGTCCATAACGATTCCGTCGTAGAAGTTGCCTCTGCGTATCTCTCTTGCGACAAACTTTTCGCAGTCGTCAACAAGCCACCTTATCGGCTTGTCTGAAAGCCCCGATGCCTGAGCGTTTTCTCTTGCCCACTGAACCATACCCTTTGAAGCATCGACATGCGACACACTCGCACCCGCCTTTGCGCAGGCAAGCGTTGCACCGCCTGTGTACGCAAACAGATTGAGCACCTTTATCGGTCTGCCTGCGTTTCTTATAAGCTCCTGCATATAGTCCCAGTTGACAGCCTGCTCGGGAAACAGTCCCGTGTGCTTAAAGCCTGTCGGTCTTATAATAAACTTAAGTCCCTTGTAGGAAACAGTCCAGCTTTCAGGAAGCTTCTTGCGAAACTCCCACTCGCCTCCGCCCTTTACTGAACGGTGGTAAATGCCGTCTGCCTTGTTCCACAAATCACTCTTGTACTCAGTTTTCCATATAATCTGCGGGTCGGGTCTTACAAGCACCTTGTCACCCCAGCTCTCAAGCTTCATTCCGTCTGAGGTGTCGTGGATTATGTAATCCTTCCAGTCATTTGCTATTCTCATAATTTAAATTCCAATCCTTAGTTTATCCAAGCTGTGAGAAGCTCACAAGCCCTCTGTATGTGTCAATTATTACACACGATGAATGTGCGTGGTCGTAGCCGAGCCTTATGAGATAGACCTCACAGCCCTTTGCATTATCCGTTGCACGCATATTTTCGGAAACATACAGACTTATATTTCTGTGCTGTGTGATTTCAGACCACTCGATATCTATTCTTTCTAAATTGTGGTCCTCGTCAAAGGTTAGTGTAGTCTCTGGCATACTGCCGTCAATTCCGTACATCTGATAGGACTCCCAGTAGCCCATTTCCTTGAGGTATCTCTTGAAAAGCTCCTGCTCTACCTCTTCGCTGTAATCTGCGTTATGGTAGTCATTAAGCGTAAAGCTTGCAAACGCCAGCTTAGAATACTCGTTTCTTACCTTTTCGATATCCTGCTCGCTGAGCTTCATATCAACCGCAAGGCAACCGTTTCCCTGCATAACCGATGGCATAAAGGTTATGTCATACTCCTCTGCTGAGTCGTACAGCTTGTCGGGGAAAAACTCAAGATAGGTAAGCGAATTGTATGAGCTTATATACTTCATCTGCCACTCATACTGCCCCTTGAAGCCATTATAAATCGGAGAAGGTGTTGACACCACAAGGAACACAAGTACAACTACAAGCAGGGCGCTGACCGTCATAAATTTCAGGTTGTCCTTCGGGAACTTTTTTCTTGCAACCCTTACAGCCGTTGTGACAGCCATAACGGCAAAGAAAATTCCGAAGCCGAGATATCCTACCGCAAACAAGAGCAGGTAGACAACAAGGAAGGCTACTGCAACAAGCGAATATACGGCAAGCAGAATCTTCTGTGCGACAAGCTTCTTTTTATACTGAGCTTCGTTTGTCAGAAGCTCTTCATTTACTGTAGTATTTTCACTCATTGCATTTGTCCTTTCCGGAAGTGCTTTAAGCCTGTGCAAACTCCCTTATCTTGTTTGCGATATTTGTAGCATACTCGGTAATAATACCATTGCTCTTTCCTTCAATCATAACTCTTACGAGTGGCTCTGTACCGGACTCACGGATTAAGATTCTTCCGTCGTCGCCGAGCTTTGTTTTATACATTTCGACAGTCTTTGAAATTTCCTCGTCCTGCTCCCACTTTCCCTTCTTATCAGCAGGAATTTCGACGTTTATAAGAATCTGAGGGTAAGAGGACATTATACCTGCAAGGTCAGAAGCTCTTGCCTTTGTCTTTGCCATAATTTCGAGGAGCTTTGCACCTGTAAGCTCACCGTCGCCTGTATTTGCTTCATCGAGGAAGATGATATGGCCTGACTGCTCACCGCCGAGGTTATAACCGCCTCTAAGCATTTCTTCGAGGACATATCTGTCGCCGACGCCTGTTGTTGCGACGATAACACCGCTTTCCTTAGCAAACTTAAAGAAGCCGAGGTTTGTCATTACTGTAACAACGCAAGCGTTATGGCGGAGCTTACCCTGAGCCTTCATATATCTTGAGAAGATTGCGAGGAGCTTGTCGCCGTCTATAACGTTACCCTTTTCGTCGCAGGCGATACATCTGTCTGCATCTCCGTCAAACGCAAGTCCGAGGTGACATTTATTATCGACAACAGTTCTGCAAAGCTTATCCATATAGAGCGAGCCGCAGTCCTTATTGATATTTGTTCCGTCAGGAGTATTATTGACAAACACACAGTTTGCGCCCATACCCTTAAACAGCTTTTCTGCACATGATGAGGAAGCACCGTTTGCGCAGTCGATAGCGACCTTGAGACCTCTGAAGTCGCCGTCTATATTTTTCATGATATATCTCACATAGTCCCACTCTGCATTCTTTTCATACACTACTCTGCCGATGAGGGTACCGCTTGAAAGGCAGATATCGCTTGGGTTATCGAGAACGAGGTCTTCTATTTCCTTTTCAATAGCATCGGGGAGCTTGAAGCCTTCTCCGGAGAACAGCTTGATGCCGTTGAATTCTACCGGATTATGCGATGCGGAAATCATAACGCCTGCGTCTGCCTCATACTTCTTGACGAGCATTGCAACGGCAGGGGTTGGGACTACGCCGAGGATATGAGCATCTGCTCCGACTGAACAGATACCTGCTACGAGAGCGGCTTCGAGGACATCTCCTGAAACTCTTGTATCCTTACCGATAAGAATCTTAGGCTTCTTGTTTGTTGTCTTTGTGAGCACGAGTGCGGCAGCTCTGCCTATATTCATTGCTGTTTCGCAGGTAAGCTCTGTAATAGCGATACCTCTTGCTCCGTCTGTTCCGAATAGTCTTCCCATAATAATTCTCCTTTTTTCTGTTTATATTTTTATGTAATGTTACTTGCTTTGCTGCTTTGTTATTCCAAGGTGATTATACGCTAAGTCCGTTGCACATCTGCCTGACTTTGTTCTTGCCAAAAATCCGAGCTGGAGGAGATACGGTTCACACACGTCCTCGAGTGTTACCGCTTCCTCGCCGATTGCGGCGGCGAGAGTTTCAAGACCGACAGGGCCACCGTTATAGCCATTGATTATCATTTTCAGAAATCTTCTGTCGAGGTTATCGAGACCGAGCTCGTCTACCTCCATTCTGTCCAGGGCAATCTTTACGATATCCCGGGTAAGTCTTCCGTTACCCATAACCTCTGCATAGTCTCTTGCTCTTTTGAGGAATCTGTTTGCGATTCTCGGTGTACCTCTTGAACGTGAGGCAAGCTCCATTGCTCCGCCCTTATCACAAGGTATTCCGAGTATTACAGACGAACGCATTATGATATCGCAAAGCTCTTCCTTCGAATAAAGCTCAAGTCTTAATACGACTCCGAATCTGTCACGCAGCGGTGCGGTAAGCTGGCCTACTCTTGTTGTTGCACCAACGAGTGTAAACTTATTAAGGTCAATTCTGATACTTCTTGCGGCAGGGCCTTTTCCGACGATGATATCGAGAGAATAGTCCTCGAGTGCGGGATAGAGGACTTCCTCGACGGCTCTTGAGAGTCTGTGTATTTCGTCGATGAACAACACGTCTCCGTCCTGGAGGTTTGTGAGCAGTGCTGCCAAATCGCCCGGCTTTTCTATAGCAGGTCCTGAGGTTGTTCTGATATTTGTACCCATTTCGTGGGCGATGATTGTTGAGAGGGTTGTTTTACCGAGTCCCGGAGGGCCATAGAGCAAGACGTGGTCGAGCACGTCGCCTCTTTTCTTAGCCGCTTCGATATAGATGCTCAGGTTTTCCTTAGCCTTTGTTTGTCCGATATACTCAGACAGCATTTTAGGTCTCAAGCCGACGTCGATATCGTCGATTGAGTCCTGCTTTATCACTTCAGGGGCAACTATTCTGTTTTCAAAATCAAAATCTCTTGATTCAATCACGTTATCTTAACCCCCTTACATTCCTGCGAGTGTTCTTAAGGCACCCTTTATAAGCTGTTCGACTGACTTATCGCTTCCCTGCTTTGCAACTGCTGTTGCGGCATCCGACTGGGAATAGCCCAGTGAGATAAGTGCTGCGACTGCTTCGGATGCTACTCCGCCTGCTGCTGCGTCTGCGACTCCCTGCAGCTCACTTGCAGAAACAGACAGAAGCTCGTTTCCGTTTGTTACCTTTGATTTTAGGTCAATGACAATTCTCTGGGCGGTTTTTGTTCCGATACCCTTAAGCTTTGTAAACGCCTTCGCATCACCTGATGCAATTGCGAGGGCAAGTGCGCTGACAGTCATTCCCGAAAGGATTGTGAGTGCGGCTTTTGCACCAACACCTGAAACTGTTATAAGCTGTCTGAACCAATGAAGCTCGTCATATCCTGCAAAGCCGTAGAGGTCTGCGCTATCCTCTCTTATGATGAGGTGGGTATAGAGTGTAACATCACCTGTGATACCGCTTATTGCACTTATTGTTGTGAGCGTTGTCTTACATGCATAGCCTACTCCGCCACAGTTTATCACTGCAAGCTCAGGCTCTGTATGCACGAGCTTTCCTGTTACGCTGTAAATCATAGTTCAAATCCTCTCTTACTTTATATACGCACTTAACGAATAGGCTGTATGTCCGTGGGTAATTGCTATACCGAGCGCGTCTGCTGTATCGTCGGGCTTTGGCACCTGCGAGAGCCCGAGCATTTGTCTTGTCATTTCCTGGACTTGCTTTTTCTCAGCTCTGCCGTAGCCTGTTATAGACATCTTTACCTGGAGCGGTGTATACTCGCTTATTTCAATACCACGCTGTATTGCAGGCAGGAGTGTTACTCCTCTTGCTTGGGCTACAGCGATGGCGGTTGTTTCGTTTGTATTGAAAAACAGCTTTTCAATACCCATCTGGTCCGGTTTATATTTATCAAGAATCTGCGACATATCGTCGTATATCATCTTGAGGCGCTGCGAAAACGGAGCGTCGGCGGGAGTTGTTATTGCACCAAAGCCGACTATCTCAAAGCTATGTCCGTCGTAGTCCAGAACGCCGAAGCCGATTATTGCATAGCCTGGGTCTATTCCGATTATTCTCATCAGTATTTTCCCTTTCTTTACGTATGGGCATAGTTCCCCACACTAATAATTTATTATAACATTTTTCTTCCGCTTTTGCAATAGCCGAAGCGCCGTTTTTCACCGTTTTTTGATGCTTTGCAGACAATATATACAACATATAGCGAAATCGTTTGAGTAAGGTACACAAAATCAAGTATTTTTTTCTCAAGTGTGCCAAAAAGACTTGATTTCTTTCTCAAAATATGCTATGATAGAAAAAATAATGGCTGCAAAGCCTGTCTTTGTTGCGTGCCTTTCCCGCATTTTTCTTTGCGTGGCACTTCAAAGGCATCAGAGAGAGAAAATTTGAGAGAATGAAATTATTCCATAAAAGGTAATTGTAATTACACTTTTTATTTTAGAAACAAAAGAGAAATAATATTGAAAGAAAGAAGACTTATGCTTCCTTGACTTTTTGGGAGCACGAACGGAGGAGCTTGAACTTTGGAAAAGATAGTTATTAACGGCGGTCGCAGACTGACCGGCGAGGTTGCTATCAGCGGTGCCAAGAATGCTGCTGTTGCAATTGTTGCTGCTACTATTCTCTGCGATGAGCCTTGTATTGTAGAAAACGTACCTGAAATCAGTGATATCGCTATTTGCCTTCGAATATTCAAGGCTATGGGCGCTGACATTCAGGTTATCAATAAAAACACCATTCGCTTTGACACAAGAAACATCAGAAAGCCCAGTGTTCCATATGAGCTTGCAAGAACCATGAGGGCATCGAGCTACTTCCTTGGTACACTTCTGGGAAGATTCCACGAGGCTTTTGTTCCGCTGCCTGGCGGATGCGACCTTGGTGACAGACCTATTGACCAGCACCTCAAGGCATTCTCTGCTCTTGGTGCAAAGGATGACATAGTTAACGGTTGTGTACATGTAAAGGCTGACGAGCTTATCGGCAGTCAGATTTACTTTGACTTCAACACTGTCGGCGGTACAATGAATGCAATCTTTGCTGCTGTTAAGGCACAGGGACTGACAATCATTGAAAACGCTGCTAAGGAGCCACACATCGTTGACCTTGCAAACTTCCTCAACGCTATGGGTGCTGACATCAGAGGTGCAGGTACTGACGTTATCAAGGTAAGAGGCGTTGAGTATCTCAAGGGTACAACATATGCAGTTATTCCTGACCAGATTGAAGCAGGAACATATATGGTTGCGGCTGCGGCTTCAAGAGGCGATGTTCTTATAAAAAATGTTATTCCTAAGCATCTTGAATCTATTACTGCAAAGCTTCGTGCAATGGGCATAAGCGTACAGGAATTTGACGACAGCGTGAGAGTTTCGGTTGGTGACGGTCCGTTCATCAGAACGAACATCAAGACCATGCCTCATCCGGGCTTCCCGACAGACATGCAGCCACAGTTCTCTACACTGCTCACTCTTGCTGAGGGCACAAGCACAGTTATCGACGACATTTTCGACAACCGTTTCAGATATGCTTCTGAGCTTCGCAGAATGAGTGCTGACATTCAGGTTAAGGGCACTGTTGCTACAATTCAGGGTGTAAAGAGACTGACAGGTGCTCCTGTCAAGGCTACTGACCTCAGAGCCGGTGCTGCGATGGTTATTGCCGGACTTGCTGCTGAAGGAACAACAGAAATCAGCGATATTTACCACATTGAACGTGGATACGAGGGCATTGTTGATAAGCTTTCCGCTCTCGGTGCTGACATCAAGCTTGTTTACACACCGTCGAATGACGAGCTTGCGGTAAGCGTTTAAATTTCAAAATCAACGGGCGACAGGCAGAAGCTGTCTGCCCGTTTTTATTTAATCGGGAGTTGGTATTTTTGGCAAGGGTTTATCCCCTTTTCTCCTCGAGCGAGGGCAATGCGACATACATAGGAAATTCAAAAAACGGAATACTAATTGACTCGGGTGTTTCGGGCAAGAAGCTTTTAACGGCGCTTTGTGACAACGGGATTGGCATTGAGGCTGTAAAGGCGATATTTATTACGCACGAGCATTCTGACCACATCAAGGGGCTGAGGACACTTACTACACGCTTTGAGATTCCTGTTTACGCACAGGAGCTGAACGCTCAGTATCTTTGCGAAAACGGGTTTATAGGAAAAAAGTCGGAGTGCTTTGTGATTGACTCCGATACTGAGGTTGCGGGGTTTTCGGTAAAGGCGTTTTCCACGCCGCACGACACTAGGCAGAGCTGTGGTTATCGAATTGAAACTCCTGACGGGAGGACTGTTTCGGTTTGCACAGACCTTGGTGAAGTGACTGATACAGTTCACGAAAATCTGCTTCATTCAGACCTTGTACTGCTTGAGGCTAACTATGATTATAATATGCTGAGAAACGGTCCGTATCCATATCCGCTAAAGCAGAGAATTGCCTCGTCGCACGGACACCTTGACAACAGGGATTGCACGAGGGAGCTTTCGGAGCTTATAAAGACGGGAACGACGAGGGTTATAATCGGTCACCTGAGTCTTCACAACAACCGTCCGCAGATTGCTGAGGACACAGTTATAAACGGGCTTTGTGACATGAAGCGTAACATGGACTACATACTGCTTACTGCACCGACTGAGACGGGGGGAGAGGTTGTCATAGTATGATTTCAGTAAACATTATTTGCGTCGGAAAGCTCAAGGAGAGCTATCTGAGAGAGGCGATTGCTGAATACTCAAAGAGGCTGTCGGCTTACTGCAGGTTCACCATAGCAGAGCTGCCTGAGAGCAGGCTGTCAGACAATCCTTCCGACAAGGAAATCTCCTCTGCGTTATCGCAGGAGGCAAAGCTCATGCAGTCTTATCTCACTGCAAAAGGGGTATACAACATTGCGATGTGCATTGAGGGAAAGCAGATGTCCTCCCCTGCACTTGCAAAGCACATAGAGAAAATATCTGTTGACGGATTTTCGACGATTAACTTTGTTATAGGCTCGTCCTTTGGAATTGACGAGGGAGTCAAGGCACAATGCAGGGGGCGTCTTTCGATGTCGGAGATGACCTTCCCGCATCAGCTTGCGAGGGTTATGCTTGCAGAACAGATATACAGGGCTTTCTCTATTCTTTCAAATTCAAAATACCACAAATAACAAAAGCACCCGAAGGCTTAATACCTTTGGGTGCTTCTCTTTACGCAGCCGACGGCTGTGCTTTTGTTGTGGTGGTTGTTGTGGTAGACTCTGTCGGAGTTGTTGTTGACGAAGTTGTTTCTGACGGTGTAGAAACAGACGGCGTTGACACATCCGATGAGCTTATGTACGACGACGAGCCTGTATCTGAAGGAGATGTTTCAGAAGGAGGTGTCGTACTTACGCCGCTATCCGAAGACACATCTGACACATCAGAGCCGGGCACTGATGATTCAGAAGGCGGTGTTGTTTCACTGCTTGTATCACTCGAAGTTGTTTCGCTAGGCGGTGTAGTAGTTGTCGTCGTAGTTGTAGTAGGGGGTGTTGTGGTGGTTGTTGTTGATGTTGACGGCGGGAGGTAGTAGGTTGTCGTTGACGATTCAGGGTCAATAAGTGTGTGTCCGTAGACTGCGAGCTGAAGAATTTCGATATTCTTCGCAAAATCAGGACAGAGACAATCCATACCTCTGATTTTCTGTGTAGTAAACGTACCGCTGGCCGGGATTCTTACGTCCTGGATTTCATAGTTACGGTAGTAGTCGAACGCATTCATAAGCAGTGAGAGAACGTCGCTTTCGCTCAAATCCCACTTGATATCCTCGCTATCCGTAACGTCGTCGAGGAGATTTTTCATTTCAGCGAGGCTCATATCACGGCTCTTTTCAATCATCTTTCTGATGACCTCACGCTGACGCTGTGTTCTTCCGTAGTCATCGCCTACGCCGTGTCTGATTCTTGCATAGCCGAGTGCCTGGTTACCGTTGAGCAGGTATGTTCCGGGTTCTTTGATAAGGTCCTGACTTGACTTATTGCCGAGATACATATTCTGTTCTCTCATAGGACCGTCGAGAGCCCAAACCATTTCCTGTGTGATTTCCGCCTCGATACCGCCGATTGCTTCGACGATTTCTATGAAGGTATAGAAGTTTACTATTACATAGTTATCAATTGACACGCCGAAATTCTGCTCGATTGTATCCTTGAGAAGCTCTGCACCGCCGATTGCATATGCGGCATTGAGCTTTGTTGAATACTGTCCCGGAATATAGAGATAGATATCTCTCATAAACGAGGTGAGCGTAATTTTCTTTGTTTCATTATTGATTGAAATGAGCATCATAACGTCGGTATTACCTCTGCTCTGCTCACTTGTATCACGCAGGTCTTCGCCGACGAGCAGGATATTATAAACTTCCTTCGAGCTCATAATATCGTCATACGGTCTGAGCTGGTTTTCAAGCCATTCCTCGTACCCCTCGACGTCGCTTACTGTATCCTCGCTGTTGACATCAGGTCTGCTGTACTCAATGATACTGTTATTACCTTCAGGAATTCTGTTATAATAATGCTTGAAGATAATGACTGCTGCAAGGACTGCCACGCACAAAAGAAGAACGAGTATAAGTCCTGCGATAATGAACTTGAGCTTATGCCTATGGAAGAAGGCTGCAACCTTTCCACGAGGCTTTCTTTCCTCGTCGTCCTCGTCAAAGTCCTCTTCGTCATCCGAGTAATCGTTTCCGTCTTTTTCGTAGATATCAGACTCGGACACAAAATGCTCACCGGGGTTTTTCTTTCCCTGAGCCTTTGCCTTGACTGCCTTTGCGACCATTGCCTCTATATCATTATCATCATTTTCGCTCAGATTAGCTGAAGGCTCTTTATACGCTTCTGCGAAATAATCCTTCTTACTGTCTGAAAGATTCTGCTGTTGTTTTTTCTTCATCGCTGATGCAATGAGGTCATTGAGAGATTCCTCATCGCCCAGAGGTTTGTTAAAATTATCAGGCATTTCCCTTTGCACTTCTTAACAAGTAAGAAATACTCTCCTTTCCGATGTCTTTCCCTTTCAGTTGCACAAAGCTCTGAATTTTCATAGTTTATTATTCCCGAAAGCGTTCAATTCTTTCTCTTTTCCCATTCCTTTTTATAGCAGCTTTCAGTCTTTTTACATCAACTATTCATAGCTAACATTTATTATAACACATTCTTTTACTTTTTGCAATATAAAAATACAAACCCCGAAGGAAACATCCCTCGGGGCTTAAAATTATCTGTTCTTTTCTGCGTAGTCCTGGTAATCCTCGTAGATATCCTCTGCTGAATATCTCTTATAAGCCTTTTCGTTTCTTGTAACGTTATAGCTTTCTACCCAACTATCTACCATCTTTTCGAAATCCTCAGACTTCATTTCGCTGATAAGCGCTTCCCTGTTGTCCTTTGAATACTTTTCGTGCTTTACAGGGTCAAGCTTCTGAATTACGTACCAGCAATCGTCATCCTCAAATGTTTCAATGTCGCCATCCTCCATCTTTTCATCGACGTGCTTTACGACCTCAAGCTCAGAGTAGCTCTTGCTTGTCTTATTGATGATGATATTGTAGTCTGTTTCTTCCTCTTCCTTATCATCCTTGTCGTCTGTAGCGGATGAGCTATCTGTCTTGGATGAGCTATCTGTTTCGGAAGAGCTATCTGTTTCGGATGAGCTATCTGTTTCAGATGAACTGTCTGTTTCAGATGAGCTGTCTGCTTCGGATGAGCTGTCTGTTTCGGATGAGCTGTCTGTTTCGGATGAGCTATCTGTCTTGGATGAGCTGTCTGTCTTAGAAGAATCGTCCTTCTTATCCTCTTCCTTCTTCTCTGCTTCCTTTCTTGCTTCCTCGTCTGCTTCGAACTTAGCGATAACCTCGTCGAACTCCATTTCCTCTGTCATAGCGAGATATTCCTTAGCTCTCTTGCTTGCTTCGCTGCTGTCCTCTCCCTTGTCGATAGCAATCATCTTAAAGCAGAGGTAGTTATCTGTGAGGTGCTTATTGATATCCTCGTCAGTTACCTCTTCTATACCGCCTTCAAAATAGTAAGCTGCGAAGACCTTGTCGTTCATTGTTGAGAACTCCTGAATCTGAGTAAGAGAAGACTTTGCGATACCGAGTGATTCATAGTATTCCTTATCCCACGCCTGCTCGACAGTATCCTCGATAATTTCAAGCTCGTCTTCTGTAAACTCAAGTCCGAGCTCCTTGAACTTTTCAGCAACTGCTACCATTTCGACACAGTTTGTATAAGCAAACTGCTCTGCGTGCTCGCCTACTGTAAGAGTACCGTCGCCATAGGAAGCAGCGAGGATATCCTCAGGGACACTTCCTGTTGAATAGTAGATTGAGTACATCTGATTATTGATTTCATTGAGCACAAAATAGATATACACGCCTGCATTTACGTCATAGTTTTCGGTACTGCAGATATGCATTGTATCCTTGCCGCAGGACACGAGTGATGCTGCCATAATGACTGCACAAGCTGCGGCTGCCAAACGCTTTTTAATTGACATTCTAAATCACCTTATTCTTACCGCTTAAATCGGGTATCTTTCTTGTTTTAAACAACTCTTTGTATTATACTATACTTTTATGAAAAAGTCAACACAGCCCGTATTTCAGATAAAAAAAGGCGCCGTAGCCTATAGAGCCCGGCACCGTAAATTCTATTCATTGTCTGTATATTCGGGAACATACTCCTCGTTCTCGATGAGATAATCGACAATCTTGCTATAAAACGCAGAGGGGTTCTCCATAATCTTTCTCTGCATATACTCCGCCTGCTGTTTATCAGGGGCAAAGAGTGATATTCTCATAAGCTCAAGCTCCTCGTTATCATGGCAGACACAGTTGAGCATACAGCCGATTTTCTTTTCCTCTATAGAAAAGTCAACCGAGCTTTCGTCCTTGAGTCTTGCAAACAGCTTTAGTCCTGCTGACATAATTCTGTCTCTGAAGCTCTGCGGAACGATTGACTTGAACTCAATGGCACATCTTTTTCCCTTTTCCTGCAGCACATACTGTGGGACACCGTTCGGGTACTCTAGCGTCATCATATTTGTTTCGAGCATTGATGACACTGCTTCCATAAAGAAAAAGTAATTTACGAGCCCGTCGCCTGTAGCGATTTCGGTGAGCTGCTTTGGAGAAACAGGGCGGTTAATCTGGTTAAGAAAATAGCTTATCAGAACCTTGACCGCATAGATGTCATTGAGCGAGAGCATATTCGGGGTTACATATTTATCAAAATTAGAGTCCATACTCAGCCTCTCTTTAGAAATGCGGGTAGTCGAGCATATGTGACAAGAGTGCGATATTAACTGCAGCCTCGACACATGGTACAGCTCTTGGGACTACACATGGGTCATGTCTTCCTGTAATCTTGAGTGTTTCCTGAGTCATCTTTGACATATCAACGGTAGCCTGCGGCTGAGAGATTGAAGGTGTTGGCTTCATAGCAACTCTTACTGTGATAGGCATACCTGAGGATATACCGCCTAAGATACCGCCGTGGTTATTTGAACGGGTAACAACGTGGCCCTGGTCATTTACATAGAACTCGTCGTTGTTTTCGCTTCCGAGCATTTTTGCACAATTGAAGCCCACGCCGAACTCTACGCCCTTGACTGCAGGGATACCGAACAGGAGCTGTGCGATACTGTTCTCAAGACCGTCGAAGATAGGAGAGCCGATACCGGCAGGTACGTTTACCGAGATACACTCGATAATTCCGCCGACGCTATCACCGCACTCTGCAGCTTTCTCGATATCCTTCTTCATTCTCTTTCCCTTTGCGTCGTTGAGCACAGGGAAGCCCTTCTTACGAAGCTCGATAATATCGTCTCTTGTTGTTGTGATTGAATCAAAGCTGTCGTCCTTGATTTTATGGATTTCAGCGATATGTGCACCTGTATAGATTCCACGGCGTTCAAGAATCTGACCTGCTACTGCACCTGCAAAGCAGAGCGGTGCGGTAAGTCTTCCTGAGAAATGTCCGCCGCCTCTTGGGTCATTGAAGCCGTTATATCTGAGTGCGCCTGTATAGTCAGCGTGTCCCGGTCTTGCGAGCTTTGACACCTTGAGGTAATCTGTTGAATGCGGGTCATCGTTATGGATGAACGCACAAAGCGGTGTACCTGTTGTCTTGCCGTTATAGAAGCCTGACATAATATTAGGCATATCCTTTTCTCTACGCTGTGTAGAGGTCTTATCCTTCTTAGGGGCACGTCTTGCCATAAAAGTAAGAAGCTGCTCCATATCGATATACTCTCCTGCGGGGAGTCTGTCTATAACCACGCCTATTGCTGGACCGTGGCTTTCTCCGAAAATTGAGACGGATATTCCCTTATTCCATATTGATGACATTTACGATACCTCCAAGTTTTTTATAGTCCTCAAAGAAGCACGGGTACGATTTTTTCACGCATCCTGCGTCTTCGATAATTACGTCTTCATCGCAGACTGTTGCGGCGATTGCGGCACTCATAGCGATTCTATGGTCATTATGAGAGCTTATTCTTCCGCCTCTGAGTCCGCCTTTTCCGAGGATTATTATTTCATTTTCCTTTTCTATTGCTTCACCGCCGAGCTTATTGACAAGCTCGCAGGAAACTGCTGCTCTGTCGCATTCCTTTATACGAAGTCTTGCGATATTCTTAAGTGTTGTTTTACCCTTTCTGCATGCTGCGAGGACTGAGAGCACAGGCACACAGTCCGGTATATCCGAGCAGTCGAGTGTAAAGCCTTCGTCCAAATTATCCTTACACAGCTCTCTTACTATACTGTCGCCCTGCACGGTTTTTTCGGGCATACAGCTAAGGTCTATATTACTTCCCAGGGCATTTGCGACATAGAAAAAAGCAGCCTGGGAGAAGTCACATTCAGTTTTACAGTTGCAAGGCGATAGCTTTTTTCCGCCTATAATTTCATAGCCGAAGTCTGTAACCTTCACACTTGCGCCGAACAGCTCGAGGCTGTTTATTGTAATATCGACATACGGCTTTGACTGCAGCTTTGAGGTCAGTATAAGCTTTGAGTTGCCCTCAAGGATACCGAGTCCCAAGATAAGTCCTGTCACGAACTGCGACGAGATATCGCCTGCGACAGAGAACTCACCGCTTGTGAGCTTTCCGCTTATGGTAAACGGCATTGTACCGTTATAGTCAAACGTTACGCCATTCTTTGAAAGCTCTGTTACATACGGCGTAATAGGTCTTTGCGGGAGCTTTCCCCTACCTACAAAGGTAGCTGTTACACCGAGGGCGGCTACAACGGGGATAATAAATCTCAGTGTTGAGCCTGACTCACAGCAGTCGATAGTTACGCTTTCAGTCGGGACATTTTCAATGCCTTTGACTGTTACTGTTGTACCGCTTACCTTAATATCTGCGCCGAGGGTATTCATAGCGTTTATAGTTGCCTCGATATCCTGCGACATACTGACATTTTCTATAACGCTTTCGCCCTTTGCGAGAGCGGCACAAATAATCTGCCTATGAGCAAAGCTTTTTGACGAGGGAACCTGCACCCTGCCGCTAAGCTTTGATTTTGTTAACTGCAAATCCATAGCATTACATTCTTTCGATAATTTCTTCGATTTCCTTTTCGGTAGTAGGTCTTGCGTAGCCTGCTCCGTCTTCATCGGAATAAAAAACGTCGCCTATGCCCTTCTGAAGAACAAATCTGAGCTTTCCGTCCTTGACCTTTTTATCTGTATAGAGCTTCTTTACGAGCTCTTTTTTATCTATATACTCAGGGATTACTGTCGGGAGATTTGCTCTTATGAGAAGCTTCTCGAGTCTTTTGACCTGCTCATTTGTTACAAAGCCAAGTGACTGGGATAGCTTTGCGGCGGCTACGAGGCCTATTGACACAGCCTCGCCGTGGAGCAGCTTATAGTTGCTGACAGTTTCGACTGCTCTGCCCACAGTATGTCCGAGGTTGAGTATTTCACGCAGAGAGCTTTCTCTTTCGTCCTTCATAACCACCTCATACTTGATACGGCAGTTTGTATGGGCGATATGCTCACACGTCTTTTCGTCGAGCTCCATTGCTTTTTCGATATTCTCTTCGAGGTAGCAGAAGAACTCCTCGTCTGCGATGAGGGCATGCTTTACTGTTTCAGCCATACCGCAGCTCACATCACGCTTTGTGAGTGTACGCCATGTATTGATATCAATATACACCTTTTTCGGCTGGTTGAAGAGGCCGATAAGGTTTGTAGCGAGCGGAGTATCCACTGCGGTTTTTCCGCCTATTGAAGCGTCTGCTGCTGACAGCAGGGTTGTAGAATAGATGACAAACGGCACACCTCTGCCGAAGGTTCCTGCGACAAAACCTGCGAGGTCAGACACGACACCTCCGCCCACTGCTACAATCATACAGTCACGGCGGAAGCCACAGCCGAGCATTGAATCCTCGATACACGCTTTCACGTCTCTTGTTTTACTTTTCTCTCCTGCTTCGAAGCAGAAAAGCTCTGCGTAAAATCCGTTGTCACGCAGTTTATCAACGATATTCTGAGCATAGAGCGGCATAACATTTGTATCTGTTATGACAGCAAACTTCCTTATCCTGCCGAACTTTCCTTCGCTGATTTCGCTCACGAGCTTATCGGACAAATCTCTGCCGATTTCGATATCGTAGCTATCATCAACAGTTCTGACAAGCTTACACTCAAAGAGGCTCATATTCTATCGCTCCAATTCTTCTCAAAGCCATCCTCATCGAAGTCGTCGTCTTCGATGACGTTATAGCTTTTCTTAGGGTAATGGATAATCTCATACAGCTCGTTTATCAAAAACAGCTTTGTCTTGGTTGTTCTGATAATGACTGTAACAGTCCTTTCGCTTTTGCGGGCAGTTTCCTTCTTCTTTTTAATATCGGTAACGCTTGCAGAAGACTTATCAGACAGCTCAAGCACGAGATTTCCCACGCTGTCCTGATACGATTTTCGGGCATCAGTCAGCTTTATTTCAAATCTTCTTTTTCCGCCCTTCATAAGAGCAGTTGTATGAATCAGCTTATAGTCATCATAAATAACAGTTTCCTCTGTTTCAAAGCTCACGAGAGATATTCTGACCGCCACGACGCTCACCAGGAGACTTATTGCTGACAGCAAAAGCAGCAGCACAGTTGCGGCTACGTTATGCGAAAATACGGCAATCACGGCGATTACAACCGACACTGCGACAGACAGGTACAACCTTCTGAGCAGTTTTTTTCTTGCTGCGAGTCTTTTGGGCATTTCTCGTCTTGCGAGCTGTTTATCCTTTGCAGAGGGATACTGATAGATAGTTGACATAGGTTAATCCTTATTTTCGTCAGACTTACGGATTGCTTTTCTTATAATCTTACCGCTGATTGTTTTTGGAAGCTCGTCTACGAACTCGATAACTCTTGGGTACTTATAAGGTGCGGTTGCATTCTTAACGTAGTTCTGGAGCTCCTTGACAAGCTCATCAGACGGCTTGAAGTTCTTTGTGAGGACAATTGTAGCCTTAACAACCTGACCTCTGATAGCGTCCTTAACACCTGTTACGGCGCATTCAAGAACAGAAGGGTGCTCCATAAGAACAGATTCGATTTCAAACGGACCGATACGGTAGCCTGAGGACTTGATAACGTCATCAACTCTGCCTACATACCAATAGTAGCCGTCCTCGTCCTTCCATGCTGTATCGCCTGTATGGTAGAGGTTATTATGCCATGAATCGTTTGTATCCTGTTCGTTACGGTAGTAGCACTTAAGCAGGCCCTTATGGTACTGTCCGTCGGTTCTGATACAGATTTCGCCTGTTTCACCGACATTAACTTCGTTGTCATTTTCATCAACGAGGACAACATCATAGAGAGGTACAGGCTTACCCATTGAGCCCGGCTTAGGGGTCATATTTCCGAGGTTTGCGACAATCGGAACTGTTTCAGTCTGGCCGAAGGCTTCCATAAGCTTAAGACCTGTATACTCGAAGAATCTGTTATAAACCTCAGGGTTTAAGGCTTCGCCGGCTATACAAGCTCTTTCGAGTGAAGAAAGGTCATAATTCTCGATACCCTCCTTGATAAAGAAGCGGTACATAGTTGGTGGTGCACAGAACGAAGTGATTCTGTACTTTTCTATCATTGAGAGCATTTTTGCACTATTGAATCTATCAAAGTCATAGATAAACTCACAGGCACCGCAGGTGAACTGACCGAACAGCTTACCCCATGCACACTTACCCCAGCCTGAGTCAGAGATTGTGAGGTGGAGAGTTCCTTCGTGAACACAGTGCCAATGCTTTGCTGTAACGATATGTGCAGCAGAATAGTAATAGCTATGGAGAATCATCTTAGGGTAGCCTGTTGTACCCGAAGAGAAGTAGAGGAACATAGGCTCATCGACGAGAGTTTCAACTCTTTCGAACTCGTCGGAATACTTTTCGATTTCCTCGTCGAAGCTTGTCCAGCCGTCACGGCTTCCTCTTGCGATAAACTTTTCCTGCAAGTCCTTATACTTTTCGCAGGAAGCGTCGATATGCTCGGTTACTTCACCCTCGGCAGTTGCTACAACATACTTAACTGAAGCAGACTCAAAGCGGTAGGTATAGTCCTTTTCCATGAGCTGATTTGTTGCAGGGATAGAGATTGCGCCGAGCTTCATAAGTCCGTAAACGCACAGCCAGAACTGGTAGTGACGCTTAAGAACGAGCATTACCATATCGCCCTTCTTTACACCGTGTGCTCTGAACATATTTGCTACCTTATTTGTGAGCTTTGAAAGCTGGGCATAGGTGAATTCTCTTTCCTCTCCGCTTTCGTGAACCCAATGGATTGCTTTTTTATCAGGTTTAATTTTTGCGATACCGTCGATTACGTCATACGCAAAGTTATAGTTAGCAGGGCAATTGAGCTCAAACTTTATGAGTCTTCCCTTATGGTCATATTCTTCATTTACAAAATTCTTGTAAAAATTATTCATTATAAAACTTATCTCCAATCAATAAAACATTATTTGTCGATAAGAACAGCCAGAAATTCGCAGTCCTCACCGTCTACGGCAATCATGCCGTGAAGCTTGCCAGAGTCATAGTAAACAGAGTCGCCCTCTGAGAGCACGACCTCATGTTCTTCGATAATGACTCGCAGCTTGCCCTTTAAGATGTAGTCCCACTCCTGTCCTTCGTGGGATGACATCTTAATCGGCCTGCCCTGTTCTTCTTCGATATAAGGTGCACGCACGAGCATTGGCTCGATACGCTTATCCTTGAACAGATAAGCAAGCAGGTGGTATTCAAATCTGTCACGTCTTGCCACAGGAAGTCCCTTTCCTGCCTTTACGACGCAATAGTCAGAAAGCTTAGGGTATACGCCCGTCAGTATCTCCACCATATCGACTCGGAAAATTTCTGCGCATTTATATAGGAACGAAACGGAAAAATCCTTTTCGCCGTTTTCTATCTTTTCATAATCTTCTTTAGAAATATCAGTAAGATTACTGAATTCCTCTACTGAAAGGTCACAGGACATACGGAGGCCCTTTAATCTTTGTGCAACTTCCTTGATATTGTATTCCATAATTAATCTCACCTTTCAAAAATAATACTTCAGGATATTAGCTAGAATATTATATCATAAGAGTATTAACATTTTATGAATAATATATTGCTGTATTGTTTACTTGTTCGCTTCCAGTGCAAACAACAAACCCCCGACATAGTGTCGGGGGTTATGATTGTTTTTAGCCCTGGCCAGGTCCGAGCGGGGTGTCTCCGCCTTCCTCGGTCCAGTCTTCTCCGCTCATTGTGATTACGTCAGCTGTGCCGAGTACCTTGATAAGCTCGAAGCTTGGTTCTGTATACATTTCCTTCATTTTAGTTGCCTCCGTTTTCTTACTTCTTGAGTGTCCAGAAGTTGTTGCTGTTCATATTAAGAACGTAGTTTCCGTGCAGGTATTCCTGACCGTTTTCGTCATAGTAGTATGCATTGATGTAGAGATTTTCGTTCTCGAATGCTTCTGCAGGGAGTACCATTCTTACCTGTCTGTATCCATCGTAATCCTCCATGAAGCTATCATTTCCGAGGAGTGATGTTCCGCTGAGGCCTGATGAATGGATACCGAATGCACAGAACTTATCTATCAGGTTAGCTGTATCTGCGCTGTGGGTTACTGTTCCTTCGTAGATATATTTCTTGCTTGTGAGGCTTTCTGTAGAAATTGTGAACCTTGTGCTTGCTACTGCGTCGTTATCTACGCCGAGTACCATTGATACCATGAAGTACTTGCCTTCTGTATCTGCTGCGAGTGCTTCAAGACTATCGATTCCGATAAGTGTAAAGTCGCTTGTTGTCTGGTCGTATGCCATTCTCTGAGCTACCTTATTACCAGGAATGTAGTGCTTTCCATTGAAGCTGATGATGTTGAAGTGTACTCTTGGGGTTGAAGTTTCATTCTTCAAAACCACTGCATAGAGGTCTGTATCAGCAGCAGGGTATGTGAAGTTTGAGTTTACAGGGTAGTAAACATTCTTGATTGGGTCATACCATACAGTCTTATAGGTATTGTTATTGTTGTTAAGGTTGATGTATGGGAGATTTGTTGTAGAACCTGCAGCCTTGTCGAGCATATAGTCAAATCCGCTCAAGAGGTCACCGTTTGCATCGTGGAATCTGAGGTCATAGAGGTTTGAAAGAACAACTGTGTAAGCGATATCTCCCTTATTGAGAGGATTGTTACCAAAGTAGGTATTATCCTGTGAGATTGTTTCAGCAGTAATGCTTTCAACTCTGTAGCCTGCCGGAATTGTGATAAGTTCGAGGTCAGATGAATCATATGAGCCGCCTGCGATATCATTTGCGATAAGCACTGACTTTGTTTCGTTTCCGTTCATATTATTGGTTGAAACGTTTGTCTGTGGAGCAGCATTTCCGTCAGCCTGCATTGCGTCCATAAGAACGTCAACTGCTGTACGGCCTGAGTTGTTGTTGCCGTCGTTGTATACAACCTTAACATAAGCATCAACGTAGTTATCAACAACCTTGATTGTGTAGGTGTTTGTTTCGTCGTCGAAGGTTATTTCCTTGATTGTAAAGTTCGGGTCATTGAGCTCTGCTTCGAGTGAGTAGACTACTTCTGCTCCCGTGTCTGGGTCAACGATAGCCATATTATTGAATAAATCAGATTGACCGTCGTTATAGAGTGTAGTTGAACCAACTTCCATACCGTCAGCATAGAGCTTAGCGGTTACTTCGCTGAAGTTCTGTGGATAGTCGCTTTCAACCTCAACTACAACATCGTAAACTACTGTATTGTTGTAAAGGTAAATAACAGCCTTTCCGTCTGTGAGGTCTGTATCAGCTTCCTTGTACTCGATATATCCCATCGGAATTACGTATTCCAGGTCGGTTCCGTCAAACTGTGAGAGGTAGTCGATAACCTTTCCTTCATCATCAAATACAGGAAGACCTGTATCAAGGCTTACTTCAGTATTTGTGATATCAACAGTTTCTGAATTGCCGAACACATCCTCTTCCTCGAATGAAATTACATCCATAGATGTGTAACCGAAACTTTCAAGCAGTGACTCTGTAGCAGAAGTAGTATACCCTACTTCTCCTCTTTCGCCGTCTTCATCATTGTTGTCAGCGTAGTGAACTTCAACGTCAACAGTTACATCTGTTCTCATAGAGTCAACATCAACTACGAAGTAAATATTAGAGGATGTACCTGTTCCGGAAACATCAGGGAATGTGAATGTTTCACCAGCGTTAGCACCACTGTACTTGATGAGGTATGAATCATCTACAGTTACATCATTGGTATTGATATCCAAGAGAGTTGGGATATTAGAAATGAAAGTTTCGCTGCCGATATCCTCTGCGACACTTTCACCTGTGCCGTAGGTGTGATCGATGTCGGCAAAATATTCCCAGTAAACATCAGCGCCTGCATATACATCGAGTCCTGAAGCTGCAGCGATATCATCGCCTGTGAGGACATCGAGAGTATCGCCCATCTTATATGCATTTCTGAGGTCTGTTACACTACCCGGAACATAGATTTCTTCATCGATGAGCTCCTTATAGGAAAGTGTTTCGTAATCCCAGTAATAGAAGTGTGCAACATAGTAATCCTCAACGGTCTCGCCATACTTTTCAACATAGTTGTTATAGTATTCTGTTGGCATAGTGAAGGAGAAGTAGCCCTGCTCTGCGTCGATTGTGATTGTTTCACCGATAAGCTGGCTTCTGTTATGTCCTGCACCGCCTGAAATCTTAGCGTTTGGAGCAAAGATTACACCACGGTAGATTTCGTTTGTGGATACTGTTTCAGCTTCATAGAAGTTGAAAACAACATTTGAGTTTGCATTTGAGGTATTACCAATCTGATTTCCGTTGTATGCAAGCTCCTTCTGGAGAACTGTAGGGTTCTTTCCGGGAACGTTGATTACAACATAAGAGCCGTCTGGAACAACAAGGTTAATCTCGTTCTGTGCAATCTCATCCCACTCTTCAGTTGTGAAAGTAAACACATTAAGCTGTGAATCGGTGCCTGTGATTGTAGTCTGGTTATGTTCGTTTGTTACCACTGTACCGAAGTTTGCAGGGAGAGTAGCGAGCTTAGCGCTCTTTTCCTTGAGCATCTGCATTTCAGCATCAAAGTCGATGATGAAGTTATCCTTATCAGATACATATACAACATCACCGGAATCAGCCGCATTGAGAGCATTCTTATGTCCAGTACCGAGCTGTGTAACCGCATCAGAAAGTACAACATATCCGTGAGCTGCACTCCACTCGAGAACTATATTTGCATCATTTTCGCAGATAACTGCAGCCGCACCGCTGAGTGTGTTCTGTGAGTTCATCCAATTCTTGGCATGGTAACCTGTTGAGCCAGTATCATTCTTAAGTGTCTGAGCAGCGATTCTTCCTTCTGTGTCAGCACCGTGAACAACAGTTACATCCTTACCGAAGATTGTGAAGAATGAAGCTGTTCCGAAGAAGTAGTCATCAGGGTTAACGCTTGTTGAACCATAGATAAGTGTCTTTGCGAGGTCGCTGTCCTTCTCAACTATCGGCAGTTCATAGCCTGTTGCTGTTGAGTCGATTGCTACATCACCGTCTGCAGCGTAGCCATTTACATTTACAACGCCTGTTGTTTCAGGGGTAGAATTGCTGCCGGAAGTATTAAGAGCAACCGCACCTGCAACAACGCCAGCCGCAATAACGTGGCTTGCAGTAGCAGCGACAATTTTCTTTGCTGTTAAATTTGTCATAATGTTATCCTCCTATTCTATTCTTATTGAGACATAGTTCCGCATTTTTGTAGTTTGATTTTATCACAAAGAAAGTAATTTGTCAATAAATTTTCGTAAAAAAATATTCATTTTTTGACCTAAAAACGTTTTCTTTTTAAGCACACTGTGTGCTATTTAATTTTGTTTCCTTGATATTCCATTTTCCCTCAGCCACAGCTTTTGTGTCATTTTTGCCTATTAGTAAAATATTAAATATCGATATTTTAAGTTATATTATCATATTAAACAACAAACCCCCGACATAGTGTCGGGGGTTATGATTGTTTTTAGCCCTGGTCAGGTCCGAACGGGTTGTCTCCGCCTTCCTCGCCCCAGTCTTCTCCGCTCATTGTGATTACGTCAGCTGTTCCGAGTACCTTGATGAGCTCGAAGCTTGGTTCTGTATACATTTCCTTCATTTTAGTTGCCTCCGTTTTCTTACTTCTTGAGTGTCCAGAAGTCGTTGCTGTTCATATTAAGAACGTAGTTTCCGTGCAGGTATTCCTGACCGTTTTCGTCATAGTAGTATGCATTGATGTAGAGCTTTTCGTTCTCGAATGCTTCTGCAGGGAGTACCATTCTTACCTGTCTGTATCCATCGTAATCCTCGATGAAGTTATCATTTCCGAGGAGTGATGTTCCGCTGATACCTGATGAATGGATACCGAATGCACAGAACTTTTCTATGAGGTTTGAGTTATCTGCACTGTGGCTTACTGTATTTTCGTAGATGCAAGTCTTGCTTGTGAGGCTTTCTGTAGAAATTGTGACCTTTGTGCTTGCTACTGCGTCGTTATCTACGCCGAGTACCATTGATACCATGAAGTACTTGCCTTCTGTATCTGCTGCGAGTGCTTCAATACTATCTATTCCGACAAGTGTAAAGTCGCTTGTTGTCTGGTCGTATGCCATTCTCTGAGCTACCTTATTACCTGGAATGTAGTGCTTTCCATTGAAGCTGATGATGTTGAAGTGTACTCTTGGGGTTTCGGATGTGTCTCTTACTGTAGTAAGATAGAGGTCTGTATCAGCAGCAGGGTATGTGAACTGTGAGCCGAGTGGATATACCTTATTTGCTACAGGGTCAAACCAAACATACTTGTAGCCTGTAGGTGGTTCCTTGTAGTCCGTCCAACCCCATCCACCCAAAAGATTCCTTGGAGTTTCTGCGAATTGGTCGAGGAATGATTCCTGTCCTGAGATGAGGTTGCCGTTCTGGTCGAAGAATCTGAGGTCATAAAACTCAACACCGAGAGTAATTGTATAGAGGATATCGCCGTTTTCGAGTGTCTCAACAGTGAGGTCCTTCTGGTAGTAGCCGTTTGCGAGACCCGAGTAGTCAAACTCATCTAATCCGTATGTACCGGGGAGAAGGTCGTTTCCTATCTGGACTCTTGATGTTGTAGTTGCGGCACCGTCTGTGTAGCTTTGCTGAACTGTTGTTGCAGGAGCGTTATTGCCGTTTGCCTGCATTGCGTTCATATCGGCACTGAGTGTCGGACGCTTGTAGAAATTATTTGTATACTGCTGGAAGCCGTCGTCATAGATTACCTGAACGTAGGCGTCAACATAGTTGTCCTTTACAGTAACAATGAACTTAGGATTGCCGTTGTTGTTGGTTGTTTCTTCTACGCTGTATACATAGAACAGTTCGCCGTTAACAGAAACGTCATCTTCGCTCAGAGAATAGAAAATGTCGTCACCTTCATAATCAACCTTCGGAACATCGAAGCTTACTGTCTGACCATCGTATGTAAGCTCTGTTGTGGAGTTTGCCATACCATCGGCCATAATTGTAGCAAATGCACCGGTGAACAGCTCAGGATAGTTACTTTCAATCTGGAGCTCTACTTCGATATCCATCTTATTCTCAGTCATTACGATAGTAAATGAATCATCATTGTTCTGGTGAACTTCAGCGACATACTTATCTCTGTCATATGTGAGACAGTTTTCTTCAAGGTTGTATACATACTCGGTGCCATCACTGCTTGCTGCAGGAACCTTGATTTCTGTAACGCTTCCGTTCTGAGAAACTGAGAAATCGTCCTTGTCATCGATAACACCATCAACAAGGAAATCACCGGATACTCCCTCAAAGTTGTCTCTGTCTGAGAGTGCAGAAGTATCGAGAACCACGTAAATGCTCTTGAACTCATTCTGCTTGAGGAAGATTTCAGCCTTAGCGTCGTCCTTGAAGGATACGTCAGCTTCCTTATACTCTGAGTAATGCTCAGGAATCACGTAATCAAGGTCGGAAATCTGAGCGAGATAATCAATCTCTAAGCCCTTGTCGTCAAATACACGAGCGTTCTCGAAGACAGTTACGGTATCCTTATATACTTCGATAGTGTTGTAACTGCCGTCGATATCATCGCCGTAAACGCTTTCAATCACATCGAATGCAGTTTCGTAGTCAATCTTGTCGACTGTACCTGTTACAGGGCCTCTTACCTTGTTTTCGTCGGAATTGTCTGCATAGTGTACATCAACTTCAACCTCGACATCCTTAGTAACGGAGTTAGGGTCAACTACGAAGTATACGTTTGCAGAATAAGAGCCTCCCATGTCAACAGGTCCAAACTTATGTGTTTCGCCTTGTGCATAGTAGTAGCCTGTGGTCTGGAATTCGCCGTCAGCGTGAACAATAGTCTTGTCAAGTACATAGGTGTTGAAGATATCAGTAACAACGCTGTCAACAGGATACTCTGACTTCATCTGCTCGCCGCTTACGATATTGCCTGATTCCTTATCAAGATTTACATCGTTGTAAGCAACCCAGGCGATGTCAGCATCCTTATACGCATCAAGACCTGAAGCATTATACACGTCTTCAGCAGTGAGGGTATTTATACCGTCGCCCAACTCAAAGATGTTTTCCTGATTTCCCATTCCGCCCGGAACATAGACATCCTTATCGTTGATTTCTTCGTAAGCACCAGTTTCAGGATTCCAGTAGTAGAAGTGTGCTACATACTTATTCTCGATTGTACCTACCTGCTCTATATAATCTGTAACCATATTCGCAGGCATTGTGAATGCGAACTTGCCCTGCTCTGTTGTAGCTGCAAAGCTCTTTGCGTAGATAGCACCAAAGTTATGGTTAATACCAACGTAGTGCTGAGAACCGTCATCAGGAGCATTATCGAGGTTTATATCAGCATTTGGTGCAAGGATACTTGCCATAAGACATCTGTCAACAAAGTTTGAATCTGTTGCTTCATAGAAGTTAAGGAGAACTCTTTCATTGTCGGTGTTGTCTCTGGCTTCAAGCTGATTTCCGTTAACAGCGATTGTGTTTGGTGCAAATGTTGCCATTTCACCCGCAATATTGATTACACAATATGCGCCTTCAGGAAGAATGATATTAATCTTCTTGTTAAAGTAGGACTCCCACTGTTCTTCTGTGATAGAAACAACATTAAGACCTGAATTTCCACATTCAAATGTAATAAACTCTTCGCCTTCAGTTACTATTATATTGGACTTAAGGTTTGAAAGCTCGAGGCTCTTTTCTCTGAGCATTTCAAATTCAGCGTCAAAGTCGATAAGTCCGTCCTCCACGAGAACAAGACGTCCTGTGAAATCTTCATTTGTTGAAGTGATTCCTGTAGAAGCAACAAGTGGCTTTACCGACTCTTGTACACCGCCGAAGCTATATCCTGAGTTATCACAAACCAGTGGTGCTTCGCCGTTCTTGGAGCTTGGGAAAATAAGTCCGCCCCCTGTATTTCCAGGTCTGTTGTAATATCCTGCAGCGATTCTTCCTTCACAGTCAGGGATAGTTGTTACAAGAAGCTCATCCTGAATAAAGAGTGTGAACAGAGATGCTGAGCCGAGATAGTAATCTGTTGTATCTCCGCCATTGAGGAGAAGCTGTGCTTCAGGGCTTTCTCTGTCATACACTTCATATGTAGCTGTATCGTAATACAGATAGCCACCAAAGCCTTCTTTCTGCTCACCGTACTGTACTGTTTGAGAGCCAACTTCGTACACAGATTTTACTACACCTGTTGTTGCCTGTGTTGATGCCTTGTCGGAGTCGCCAAGCATATAGACTGTTCCTGCTACCGCACTACTAGCGATAACAAGGCTCGCTACTGCTGCTGCGACCTTTTTTGTCGTCATAGTGTTCATTTGCTTTCCTCCTGTTTCATATTACAATACATTCTCTGCTAAGTTGTTATGTCGAATAAACGAATTATTGTCTTTAGGTAATCTTGTCATTAAACGATTACGCATAGTTATTTAGGTTATTTTAACATATAGTTATGTATATTTTATTAACATTGTGTTACTAAATATTATATTTTCTCGATTTTCGAAGCAAAATAATAATCTAATCATTTAATCAATGTTGTGTTTAATATATTAACATCATAGTCTTCCCATGTCTACCTAAGGCATTCCGGTGTCGTTTTTTCTCTCATAACAGAAATACGCTCTTTATATCAATAAGCATATACAAAAGCCCTGCCATCGCTTGAAAAGAATCCTGCTGTATGATATAATCCTATTAACCTACTATAAGTAATAAGGAGTGTATATACATGAACATTGAAAAGATTCTTTCCGAGATGACGCTTGAAGAAAAGGCTTCGCTCTGTTCCGGCGCAGATTTCTGGCACACCAAGGGTCTTAAGCGTTTTGACATTGAGCCAATGATGCTTTCTGACGGACCGCACGGTATGAGAAAGACAAACAAGAAGCACTGCTTTACATGGGCTGAAGATGAAAAGGCAACCGCTGTATGCTTCCCTGCTGCTTGTGCAACTGCCTGCTCATTTGACAGAAATCTTATTGAGAGAATGGGCAAGGCTCTTGGCGACGGCTGTCAGGAAGAAGACATTGCTGTACTTCTCGGTCCGGGTATAAACATCAAGAGGACACCGCTTTGCGGAAGAAACTTTGAATACTTCTCCGAAGACCCATACCTTGCGGGAAATCAGGCTACCGCATTTATAAAGGGCGTACAGAGCAAGGGTGTTGGTACATCGGTCAAGCACTTTGCCTGCAACAACCAGGAGACAAGACGAATGGCTGTTTCGGCAAATGTTGATGAGAGAACACTTCACGAGATTTATCTTTCAGCATTTGAAGAGGTAATAAAGAACGGAAAGCCATGGACAGTAATGGCTTCCTACAACAAGCTCAACGGCACATACACCACGCAGAACGAATATCTGCTCAAGGAAATTCTCCGTGAAAAGTGGGGCTATGACGGTCTTGTAATGAGTGACTGGGGTGCTGTTGACGAGAGAGAAGAAGGCATTAAGGCAACGCTTGACCTTCAGATGCCTTCCTACAACGGAAAGAGCGACAGGATTATTGTTGACAAGGTAAGAAGCGGCGAGCTTGATGAAAAGCTTGTTGACGCTTGTGCGAGAAGAGTTCTTGAGCTTTATGACAAGTACAAGACAAACCACGTTGGCGGTACATACGACAGAGAGGAGCATCACGCACTTGCAAGAGAGATTGCTTGTCAGTGTGCTGTTCTTCTGAAGAACGACGACAAGCTTCTTCCTCTTTCAGCAGACAAGAAGATTGCGTTCATCGGTGCGTTTGCTGAAAAGCCACGTTATCAGGGCGGCGGAAGCTCTCACATTGTAAGCACAAAGTACACAAGTGCACTTGAGGCTGTTTCCGAATACTGCGAGGTTAAGTTCGCACTCGGCTTTGAGGCTGAGAGCTCTGAGCCGGACGAGGCTCTTATCGCTGAGGCTGTTGCACTTGCGAAGGAAAGCGATGTTGCGGTAATCTTTGCGGGACTTCCTGAGTCCTTTGAATTTGAGGGCGGCGACAGACAGCATATGGATATGCCACGCTGTCAGAACGTGCTCATTGAAGAGGTTCTGAAGGTTAACAAGAATGTTGCTGTTGTACTTCACAACGGTTCACCTATTATAATGCCTTGGGCAGATGATGTGAAGGCAATCCTTGAAATGTACCTTGGCGGACAGGCTGTCGGCGGTGCTGCCTGCGACCTGCTCTTTGGCAAGGAAAACCCAAGCGGAAAGCTTTCAGAGACATTCCCTCTCAGGCACTGTGACACACCTGCATATCTCAGTGAGTTTGGTGTTGGCAACAACGTTTGGTACAACGAGGGCATATTCGTCGGATACCGCTGGTACGACAAGAGACAGATGGATGTACGCTACCCGTTCGGCTACGGACTGAGCTACACAGAATTTGAGTACTCAGACATTACAGTTTCATCAAACGAGCTTCTTGACACAGACACTCTTACTGTCGGTGTTACTATAAAGAACGTTGGCGACAGATTCGGCAGAGAGGCTGTTCAGCTTTATGTTTCAGATGTTGAAAGCTCTGTTCCGAAGCCTGTCAAGGAGCTTTTCGGATATGAAAAGGTTGCACTCAATCCGGGCGAGAGCAAGAAGGTATTCTTCCGCCTTGACAAGAGGGCGTTCTCATACTTCAACACTGATATTCACGACTGGTTTGTTGAGGACGGAAGCTTTGATATTCTTATCGGCAGCTCTTCAAGAGACATCCGACTTTCTGCAAGAGTAAACGTAAGCTCCACTACATTCATTCCTGTGAAGTACACTATAAACAACATCATCGGCGACGTTACCTGCTTTGACGAAGGAAAGAAGATGCTTCTCGATTTCATTCACGGAACTGCTGCAAGTGAGGGCAAGGCTCCTGACTGGCTCAAGACAGAAGAAGACATCGAGCGTTTCTACATGATGTTCGACGACCTCAGTCTGAGAATTACACTCGATTTCATTATGACAGAGGGCATCACAAGAGAATCCCTGCAGGCTTGTCTTGACAGAATTACAGAGGTTGCCAACGATACTCCTGAGCTTTTAAAGCAAAAGCGTGACAGCTTCCTTCAGCACAGAGATTAAACACAGGAGTTTCATACGTTCTTGAGGAAAACCCTTTTGAAAAAGGGTTATTCCTCAAACTCCTTTCCTAAAACTTTTATTATAAATTTCAGCCCCATAGGGTGTACATCACTAAACAGAGAATTTAAAAACCATTCTCTTGGTGCATACCCTATGGGGCTGAAATCATGTTAAGAGTCTTTGTAATGGGGGCAATTTAGGGGGGATAAACTTTCTTCAGAAAGGTTTCCCCCGAAAATACATATGAGGCTTCTGTGTGAGGATGATGCTTGTATTCTGAAAAGGCGGTATTCACACAATTTTTCCTCAAGAATATAATGTTATATAGGCACAAAACACCTAAAAAACAGCACGAAGGAGAATTGGTATGAAGATAGTAGTAATAAGAAGTCCAAAGGTTCTTGCGGGAGTTCTGCGACTTATGTTCGGCATCAAGAAGCAGAAGGAACAGTAAACAAAAAGGCACCCGACGTGTTATGCGTTTGCATACCATCGGGTGCTTTTATTATTGCTTTGATTTTTTGTATTCCCACTCGTTTATCTGCTTTGCCTGTTCGTACATATGGACATAGCTTTCGTGACGTGAGGCAGGGATTTTACCTTCCTTCACTGCGTCGAGCACAGCACAGCCGACCTCTTTTGTATGGCTGCAATTTACGAAGCGGCATTTTCCGAGGTGCTCTTCAAACTCTACAAAGCAGTTCTGGAGCTCGTCCTTGAAGATGATATCGTATCTGTTCGTATCGAAGCTTGAGAAGCCGGGTGTATCGGCAATATATCCGCCCTCTCTGAGCTTATAGAGAGAAACGTGTCTTGTTGTATGCTTACCTCTGCCGAGCTTTTTACTTATCTGTGCTGTTTTTTCGCTAAGCTCGGGGAACATATTATTTAAAAGCGAGGTTTTGCCGACGCCCGTATTGCCTGTAAATGCAGACAGCTTTCCGACAAGTCTGCTTCTGAGCTCTGCTGCGCTATCCTTATCGTTGTTGCTGAGGCAAAAGACCTCTATCCCACAGCTTCTGTAAATCTCGGCATACTTCTCGGCAGAGCCGATATCCGTTTTTGTAAAAACTACGATAGGGTTTATTTTCTTATAGCTTGCGACTGCGATAAACATATCAAGCAGTGTGAGGTTCGGCGTAGGCTCACAGGTTGATGACACAAACACGAGATTGTCGAGGTTGCAAAGCGGCGGTCTTATGATTTCGTTTTTACGCTCTGCTATCTCTGTGATTACACCTTTCCCCTCTCCAGTCACCTCTATGACAGCCTTATCGCCACAGCTCGGGGATATTCCTTTTTTTCTGAAAACTCCTCTTGCGGTACATTCATATACATTTTCGGAGGCATCTACATAGTAAATGCCTCCGATTAATTTTACGATAATACCTTCAAGAGTTGTCGGGTTCTTTTCCGACTCACTCATAAATCTATACTGTCCTTTCGTTATGCGGCAGCGCCTTCAACAGGCACATCTGCCGGGTCATCTGATGGTTCAGTTGGGTCTGTTGGGTCTGTTGGTTCAGTTGGGTCCGTTGGTTCTGTTGGCTCAGTTGGTTCTGTTGGCTCAGTTGGTTCTGTTGGTTCTTCAGGTGGGTCTGTTACAGGCGGTTCAGTTTCTGAAGATGTTGTAGTGGTTGTTGTAGTTGTATCTGCAACACTGAGGAACTGATCGGCATAAATCTTGTCTGCTGTAAAGCTATCCTCTGTAAAGTCGACTGTAAATTCTGCGTATCTTGCGCTTGCGTTTGTGCCCTTATTTACAACCTCAATTATAATTTTCTGAGTACCTGCACCTGTTACTGCAACTGTGATATCTGTACCTGCAACGAGAGCTGCGTTGTCGAGTGACTGTGTAGCAATCTTTGCACCGTTCTGGTATACGTTGATATCGAATGCACCCATAGCTCCTTCAGGGATTGGAAGCTTGATATCCACTGTTCCTGCTGCAGCGACACCTGTTGAGATACCGATGATAATCGGCTCATCCTTTGGCACGAGCTGACCTCTGTCGAAGTTCTGTGAAACTACCTTGCCCTTATCCTCGGCAACGTCAACCTCCTGGAAGGTATAGTTTGTAAACTTCTTTGATTCGAGCTCTACGATAGCCTGCTCCTTGGTCATACCGATGAGAAACGGCATTTCAACGCTGTTTGAGAGAGGACCGTTACTGATATAGATTGTGATTGTTGAGCCGACAGGAGCTTCTGTTCCGGAGCCCGGGTCTACCTTATAGATATAGCCTGCGGCGTACTCTTCAATCCAGTCGGTAACTGTTTTAACCTCAAAGCCCATCTGCTTGAGTGTATTCTCGACAGAGTCTGTATACTCAAAGCCCACGAGGCTTTCAGGTACTGTTACCATTCTTGTACCCTTACTTACTGTAACATTTACAGAAGCGCCGTTTCTTACTACCTTACCTTCAGAGATACTCTGCTCAAAGATAATTCCCTCACCGTACTCGCTGTTATATTCTTCAGTAACGTTGAATATGAGCTTTCCTTCCCACTGGTCCTTAGCTTCGCTATATAGTGAGTTTACGAGGTTTGGCATTTCGAATGTATCTGCTGTACTGTCGTCCTTGTCGAATGACCTGATTACAACTGCGATTATGATGCAGGCGATAAGCACTACTGCTACTGCCACTGCACAGAGAATCGGGAACACATAGGAACGTCTTTCCTCTTCTTCCTCTTCCTCTTCCTCGTAGTCGTCATCGACATATTCTTCTCTCTGATTTACAGGAGCAACAGGAGTAAAGTACTTTGTTGTTTCGTCGTCATCATCGAGGTTTTCCTTTGGAATGTAGCCGAACACTACTGTCTGGTCCATCTTGAAGGTGTCGATATCTCTAATCATTTCTGCGGCTGACTGATAACGCTTAGCTGCGTCCTTTTCAACTGCGTGCATTACGATTTCTTCGAGAGCCTCAGGTATCGAAGAAACGTAAGTTCTTGGATATGTAGGCTCCTCCTGCATATGCATAAGTGCTATTGAAACCGGATTATCTCCGTCGAATATCTTTCTGCCTGTGAGCATTTCGTAGAGCATTGCGCCTACTGAATAGATATCGCTTCTTTCGTCGGTGTAGTCACCTCTTGCCTGTTCAGGTGAGATATAGTGCACAGAACCGATTGTTTTATCAGAAAGTGTCTTTCCGTCGACTCTTGAGAATCTTGCGATACCGAAGTCCATGACCTTGATTGTTCCGTCAGGGAAAAGCATAATATTCTGAGGCTTTATATCCCTGTGGACAATTCCTCTGTCGTGGGCATGCTGCAGGGCTCTGAGTATCTGTGTTATGAAGTGCAGAGCGTCCTTCCAGCGAAGAGCTCCCTGCTGTTCGATAAACTCCTTAAGAGTAATACCGTCGATATACTCCATTACGATAAACTGGATTTCGTCAGAAAAGCCTACATCATAAATCTTCACGATATTAGGATGCGACAAAACTGCGATAGCCTTGCTTTCATTTCTGAATCTGCGGAGAAACTCCTCATTTTCAGAAAACTCATTCTTCAAAATCTTAACAGCTACGACGCGGTTCTCCATTATATCGACTGCTTTATAAACATCAGCCATACCGCCGATTCCGATAAGCTCGGTAATCTCGTATCTTCCGTCAAGCTTCTTGCCTATGTTCAAATCCATTTCCTACACTCCTAATCTAAGTTCTATCACTTGTTACACAGAAGGGCCACTGTAATATTGTCTTTTCCGCCCTTTGAATTTGCACAGTCTATAAGCTCCTCGAGAGCCTCATTCGGCTCTGCGGATTTTACCGTCTTAAGTATCATTTCATTGTCACAGAAGTTTGTAAGTCCGTCGGTACACAGAAGCAGGCTATCGCCTTTCTTAAGGTCAACCGTAAAGAAATCGACCTCGACTTCCTTTTCGACTCCGACCGCCTTTGTTATATAGTGACGCATATCGTGGGTGCTTATTTCTTCCTTGTTTATCTTGCCCTGCTGATAAAGCATTTCGACATAGGTATGGTCGCTTGTTATCTGTGATATATCATCGCTTATGAGGTAGGCTCTGCTATCGCCTACGCTTGCGATATAGGCAGTTTCACCACAGGCTACTGCTGCTACACAGGTCGTTCCCATTCCCTTCTTTTCGGGCTCATTGACGCTCATATGGTAGACGATTGTGTTAGCGGCACTTACTGCTGTTACGAGGAGGTTCTTCATAGACATTTCGCTTGCGTCCTCACGGAAGCCTGTTGAAATTCTTTCTGCTATTTCCTCTGCAGCAACTGAGCTTGCAACGCTTCCTGCGCTTGCTCCGCCCATTCCGTCGCACACTACTGTATACACCGCATTTTCTGAGAGCGTACCGAGTCTAAAGTTGTCCTGGTTCTCCTTACGCTTCATTCCGATATCACTTTTAGCACAAATAAACAAGAATAATTCACCGCCTTTTTTCTAAATCTCGTATTCTCTTCTGAGCTGTCCACAGGCTGCATTTATGTCTGCTCCCAGCGTTCTTCTGACCGTTGCATTAAGGCCCAGGTCAGTGAGATACTTTTGAAAGCTCAAGGTTGATTTCTTTGTTGATGTATAGTCCCTCTCGTCTATTTTATTGACGGGGATAAGGTTAATATGACAGGTAAGTCCCGCCAGAAGCTTTTTAAGTCTTTTAGCGTCCTCAATACTGTCATTGACGCCGTTTATCACGGCATACTCAAAGCTTATTCTTCTGCCCGTCGTTTCAAAATAGTCACGGCAGGCTCTGACAAGCTCATTTATGTCATACCTGTTGTTGACAGGCATTGTTCTACTTCTTGATTCATTATCTGAAGCATGGAGTGATATTGACAGAGTCACTCCGAGTTTAAGCTTTGCAAGCTCATATATTTTCGGCACTATTCCGCAGGTTGACAGCGAAACGTGACGCAAGCTGAGGTTCATTCCTTCCGGAGAAGAAACAAGCTCAAAGAACCTTATGACGTTATCGAAGTTATCAAGCGGCTCGCCTATTCCCATAAGCACGATGCTTGAAATTTTTCTTTTACTGTCACGCTGTGCTTCGTATATCTGGAGCAGTATTTCTGACGGCAGAAGATTTCTTTTAAAGCCTGCTATAGTAGATGCGCAGAAGTTACAGCCCATCTTACAGCCGACCTGTGTAGAAACACACAGACTTGTTCCGTGGTTATACTCCATCACGACAGATTCGATATGATTCCCATCATAAAGCCTATATAGATATTTTAACGTATTATCAGTACAAGATTCAAGCTTTTTCACTATAAATAGTGAATTTATACAAAACGCCTGTGATAGTTTTGTACGCAATTGTGCAGATAGATTAGTCATATCGTCAAAGCTTGTCACCTGCTTTGCGTGGAGCCATTCATAGACCTGCTTTGCTCTGAATTTCTTCTCTCCCATATCGGTCAAAAGCTTTTCGATTTCAGGCAGTGTAAGGCTTAAAATATCAATTTTTCCGTCAATTTCGTATGGCTTCATTATTTCACTCTTTTCAGCTTAGCGATGAAAAATCCGTCGCTTCCTATATCCTTTGGTGTCAGTGTAACAAACGGTGTTTTAAAGAGCTCGCCTCTGTCCTCAAAGACATTGACTGCTGCAAAGTCGCTATGCTCCTTCAAAAACCTTTCGACTACCTGCTCGTTCTCATTCTTCGAGAGAGTACAGGTTGAATATATAAGTATTCCGTTCTTTTGAAGATAGCGTGATGAGGTTTCTAAAATCTCATACTGTATCTGCGGAAGACGTTCAAGCTCTGAGAGCTCCTTATATTTAATTTCCGGCTTACGTCTTATAACGCCGAGACCTGAGCAGACGACGTCGCAGAGTATTCTGTCTGCTTTTGGCATACTTTCCGAAAACACCTTTGCGTTATTTGTTTGTGCGGTTACATTTGAAAGGCCGAGTCTCTGAGCACCGCTTTTAATAAGTCTTACTCTGTTTTCGTGAAGGTCAAATGCGAGGACCTTTCCCTGCTTCATTATCTGTGCACAGGTGAAGGCTTTTCCGCCCGGTGCTGAGCATACGTCGAGCATAAGCTTTGCGTTTTCACATTCGAGCGCTTCACAGCACACCTGACAGGCGATATCCTGCACATGAAAGAGTCCCTGCCCGAATGCTTTTGTTCCTTCTATTGAGGCGGCATTTTTTATTGTGAGGCAATTTTCGGCATATGGGTTATCGGTTGCCTCTATATTCTCACTTGCGAGGGCATCAATAAGCTCCTCTTTAGTAATTCTTGCGGTATTGACTCTGACAGTTGTCGGCGGCTGACCGAGGGAGCTTTCGAGCATTGACAGAACCTGCTCCTTTGAATACTCCTTCTGCCATTTTTCTATAAGCTCCGTCGGGCAGGAATACTCGATAGAGAGGCTATCCGTTTTATTCTTACCTTGCGGAAGCTTCTTTTCGTTTCTAATAAACGAACGCAGAAGAGCATTCACAAAGCCAGCGGCTGCCGGGTTCTTCTGCTTTTTAGCAAGCTTTACTGCCTCGTCGACGGCGGCATTATCGGGGATTGAGTCCATAAACTTAAGCTGATAGAGTCCCATACGGAGAATTGCTCTTATCTCAGCAGAGAGCTTATCCGCCTTTCTGTCGCACAGGCTTTCTATAATTCTGTCCAGGGTAAGCATACGCTCGGTTACGCCGTAGAAGAGTGCTGCTGTGAGCTTTTTATCCTGTAGGGAAAGCTGTGCACGTCTTAGCTCCTCGTCGAGTGCGATATTTGAATATGTCTTATTCTTTTGTGATTTAACGATAAGCTTTAAAGCTGTACTTCTTGCGTCTGCCATACTGTCCTCGTATATTTTCTATCTTCTTCTGTTGTTTGAACGCCCCATGATTATGATAAGCAGTCTTAGAATTGTAGCTATTGTTGATGCCAGAGCCGCAACATAGGTAAGTGCGGCGGCTGAGAGCACCTGTTTTGCACCGTACAGCTCGTCATCGCTGAGGATATTATACCCTTCGAGCGTATTGAGTGCACGGGAGCTTGCATTGAATTCAACAGGCAGAGTTATGAGCTGGAACACAGCCACGAGGCTATACAGCGCAACGCCTATAAGGGCGATATTGATACCTGTTTCAAAGGAAGCTGACTGAGAAAACGCACTGAGTGCGAGACCTATCATAATAAAAATCATTGAAAATCTCGAGCCGAAGTTTGTTATCGGAACTATAGCGGCACGGATTTTTATAGGGGCATAGTTTTTAGCATACTGCACTGCGTGTCCGCACTCGTGTGCTGCGACACCTATTGCGGCACATGAGCAATCGTCATACACGCTGTCAGAGAGTCTTATGACATTATCCTTCGGGTCATAGTGGTCAGTAAGTCTGCCTGAAACTCTTTCAACTCTGACTTCACTGAGTCCGTTTGCATCGAGTATCATTCTTGCGGCATCGCTTCCTGTGATA
>JAFQLH010000041.1 GCA_017396665.1 Oscillospiraceae bacterium
CAAGCTCCAGAAGAAGATTGTTCGTAAATGGCTCTATGAAGGCAAGCGTGTAGACGGCAGAGGAATTGACGAAATCAGACCTCTCGCTTCTGAAGTAGGTCTCTTCCCAAGAGTTCACGGCTCCGGTATGTTCACAAGAGGTCAGACACAGGTTCTCACAATCTGTACTCTCGGCCCGGTAAGTGATGCTCAGAGAATGGATGGTATAGACGAGGAAGAAACTAAGAGAGATATGCACCAGTACAACTTCCCATCATACTCTGTTGGCGAAACTAAGCCATCAAGAGGTCCCGGAAGACGTGAAATCGGACACGGTGCACTCGCTGAAAGAGCTCTCGCTCCTGTTATTCCTTCCGTTGAAGACTTCCCATATGCAATCAGAATGGTTTCTGAGGTACTTTCTTCTAACGGTTCTACATCACAGGGCTCTATCTGTGGCTCAACACTCGCTCTTATGGATGCCGGTGTTCCAATCAAGGCTCCTGTTGCAGGTATCTCCTGCGGCCTTATCACTAAGGAAGACGGAAGCTATATGACAATGGTAGACATCCAGGGTCTTGAAGACTTCTACGGCGATATGGACTTTAAGGTTGGCGG
The DNA here is from genome assembly GCA_017396665.1 of Oscillospiraceae bacterium. Taxonomy (GTDB): domain Bacteria; phylum Bacillota; class Clostridia; order Oscillospirales; family Ruminococcaceae; genus UBA7477. Next base: position 598 of record JAFQLH010000041.1, read on the forward strand.
TACTAAGAACGGTATCACAGCTATCCAGGTTGACATCAAGGTTGATGGTCTTACTTACGATATCATCAAGGAAGCTTTCGCTAAAACACATAAGGCACGTGACTATATACTTGACGAAGTTATGCTCAAGGCTATCCCTGAGCCACGTCCGACAGTTAACAAGTGGGCTCCTAAGATGCTTACTACTAAGGTTCCTGTTGATAAGATTAGAGAGGTTATCGGTTCAGGCGGAAAGGTAATCCAGAAGATTGCTGCTGACTGCGAAGTTAAGATTGATATCGAGGACGACGGTAATGTATTTGTTTCCGGCATTGACCTCGAAAAGGCTCAGAAGGCTATTGATATTATCAATACAATCGGCTTTGACCCGGAAATCGGTGCTATCTACAAGGGTAAGGTAGTAAGAATTATGAACTTCGGCGCATTCGTTGAGATTGCTCCTGGCAAGGACGGACTCGTTCACGTTTCAAAGCTTGACAACAAGAGAGTTGAAAAGGTAGAAGATGTTGTTTCTATCGGCGACGAAATTGTTGTTAAGGTTATGGAAATCGACCAGCAGGGTAGAATCAACCTTTCAAGAAAGGATGCCCTCGCTGATATTGCAGCTAGAAAGGCTTCAGCTGAAGCTGCTGAATAATTGAATTCTGAGCTGCGACGGAGAAATCCGCCGCAGTTTTGGATTAGAAACTTAAAAAAGGAATTGGATTTGACATGAATAATATTGAACTTGCAAATCTTTTGTTTCCCGATGTTACATTAACACCGGAAGATATTGAGGCAAAGTATCCTCAGCGTCAGCTTCCTGACGGAGCTTGCGTTACAAGAATCGGTCCTAGCCCGACAGGCTTTGTACATCTGGGAAACCTCTATAATGCTATTATCGGTGAGAGAATCTCTCATCAGTCAAACGGTGTTTTCTTTTTAAGAATTGAAGACACTGATAATAAGCGTGAGGTAGAAGGTGCTGTTGAAACTGTAATCAACGCTATGAATTATTTTGGCGTGCATTTTGATGAAGGTGCAACTGCAACGGGTGATAACGGCGCTTACGGTCCTTATCGTCAGAGACAGAGAAAGGATATCTATCAGGTGTTTGCAAAGCAGCTCACAGAAAGAGGCCTCGCATATCCTTGCTTCCTTACCGCTGAAGAGATTGATGAAATCAGAGAGCAGCAGACTGCTAATAAGGAAAACCCCGGCATCTACGGAAAGTATGCTTTAAAGAGTCGTTCACTTTCAATCGATGATATTAAGAATAATATCGCAGAAGGTAAGGAATGGGTACTCAGATTCAAGGGCGTTGAAACAGACGAATATATCTGCGTTGAAGACGCCGTAAGAGGAAAGCTCCAGATGCCTAGAAATAATATGGACTTTGTTCTTCTTAAGAGTGACGGAATCCCAACATATCACTTTGCACATGTTGTAGATGACCATCTTATGCGTTCAACTCACGTTGTTAGAGGTGAGGAATGGATTTCTTCTCTCCCTATGCATGTTGAACTGTTCAACACATTTGGTTGGGATATGCCTGTGTATTGCCATACAGCAACTCTTATGAAGATTGAAGGTACCGGCAAGAGAAAGCTCTCCAAGAGAAAGGACCCTGAACTTGCTCTGTCATATTATCAGCAGGAGGGTATAAGCCCTGATGCTATCTGGGAGTTCCTGCTCACACTCCTTAATTCAAACTTTGAAGAGTGGAGAATTGCAAACCCAGAAGCTGATTATCATGATTTCCCATACACACTTGCAAAGATGAATATCTCAGGTGCACTTGTTGACCTCGATAAGCTCAGAAATATCTCAAAGGATGTTATCGGTGCTATGCCTGCACAAAAGATATTTGATAACTGGCTCAAGTGGTGTGAGGAATATAACACTGAATATGCTGTGCTTATCAAGAAGTATCCACAGCGTACGCTTGATGCTCTTAATGTCGGCAGAAATGCTAAGAAGCCTCGTAAGGACCTCGAAACATGGAAACAGGCTTGCGATTTTATGAGCTTCTATTATGACGAAACATTTGAGATAACTGACGAAATGCCACAGGAATGCGATGAAGAAACAATCAAGGCATTCTTCACAAAGTATCTTGAAAGCTACAATCATGACGACGATTCAAATGCCTGGTTTGAAAAGGTAAGAGCAATTACCGAAGAACTCGGATTTGCGCTCAGACCAAAGGATTACAAGAACAATCCTGAGCAGTATAAGGGCAGCATCGTTCATACAACCAATATGCTTAGAATTGCACTCACAGGCAGAGCTAATGCTCCTGACATCTGGGAAGTTAGCCACGTTCTCGGTGAAGATATCGTAAAGAACAGAATTTCTAAGCACTGCAATTGATATCTGTACAGACAGAAAGGACTTGAAATATATGTCGGAAAAGAATGTAAGACCGTTCGAAATTCCACGTCCGCAGTTTCCAAAGCGTGCCGTTGTAACAGGCGGTATGCCGTACGGAAATAAAGAACTTCATTTTGGACACGTTGGCGGAATGCTCGTATTTGCCGATACTTATGCACGTTTTCTGCGTGACAGAATCGGTAAGGAAAACGTAATCTTCGTAAGTGGTACTGACTGCTACGGCTCACCGATAGCAGAGGGCTGGAGAGTTAAAGTTGAAAAGGGTGAGTTTTCCGGTTCGCTCGAAGACTTCGTAAGAACAAACCATAATAAGCAGAAGGATACACTTGCTGCGTATGGTATTTCTCCTAATCTGTTTGCCGCTTCAGGTCTTGACAGAGCAAAGGAAATCCACGCAGAGTTTACTGATAAGTTTTTGCGTTCGCTCTATGAAAAGGGTCAGCTTAACAGAATATCTACTATGCAGTTCTTCGATGAGAAGGCAGGCGTGTTCCTCAACGGCAGACAGGTAATAGGTAAGTGTCCTGTTGAAGGCTGTACTTCTGAAAAGGGTTACGCTGACGAATGTGACTTAGGCCATCAGTATATGCCTGAAAACCTGCTCAACCCTGTAAGCACACTTACAGGTGATACTCCGATTATGAAGCCTGTTACCAACTGGTATTTCAAGCTTCGTGATTATGAGAAACTTATGTCTGATTGGGTTGCAGAGCTTCAAAAGAGAAAGGATATCCGTCCTGTTGTATGGAAGACAATCTCTGAATTCTTAAAGCCGCCTGCAATCTATGTAAAGCGTGAGTTTGAAGAAAAGTATCTCTCAATCAAGGACACAATGCCTGAGCATGAGTATCTCGAAGAGAAGAAAAAGCCTTCGTTCACAATTGAATTCAAAACACTTTCTGATTGTGACGACGCTTGCAGAGTGCTTACCTCGAACGGCATCAGATACCGTACAGGAAAAACCCTTGTTCCTTTCAGACTTACAGGTAATATCGAGTGGGGCGTTCCTGCACCTGTTATGGAAGGCGAAGAAGGTCTTACAGTATGGGTATGGCCGGAATCACTCTGGGCACCTATTTCCTTCACACAGACCTATCTTGAACAGTCAGGAAAGAATAAAGAAGAATGGAAGGACTACTGGTGCAGCAAGGATGCAACAGTCTACCAGTTTATCGGTCAGGACAACATCTACTTCTACGGAATTGCTGAACCTGCAATGTGGATGGCACAGCAAAGCAGCGAAGAAAAAACAGCAGCTCCTGATAATGGAGAGCTTCAGATGCCGATTATCGTTGCAAACCATCATATCCTTTTCCTTGATAAGAAGGCTTCAAGTTCCGGCGCCGTAAAGCCACCTATGGCTGATGACCTGCTTAATCACTATACACCGGAACAGCTTCGTATGCACTGGCTTGGACTTACATTAGGACAGCGTTCAGTAAGCTTTATGCCAAAGCCTTATAACCCTGATGCAAAGCCTGATGATGCTGACCCGGTTGTAAAGGATGGTCTCCTTCTTTCTAATGTCTATAACCGTATGATAAGAACTGCCTTCTATACAACACAGAAGGAGTTTGACGGTATTCTTCCGGATGTTAAGCCAGAAGAAAAGTTTATGGAAGAAGCAAAGAAGGCCGTTCTTGACTATGAGCGTCATATGTCAAAATTTAATTTCCATCAGTGCACATATGTGCTCGACAGCTATATCAGAAACGGAAGCAAGTATATGGCTAAGACTATTACTGCTGATGTACAGGATAAGGAAGCTCTCGCACAGGCACTTGCAAATCTTTTCTATATGATTAGAATTGCAGGAGTTCTTCTTCACCCAATGGCTCCGTTTGGTACTGAAAAGCTCAGAGAGTATCTTCAGGTTGATGAGAGAATCTGGTCTTGGGATACAATCTTGGAACCAATCAATTACTTCACAGGTGAGAAGCATAAGCTTATGTTCTTACCGCCAAGAACTGACTTCTTTACTCGTCACGAGAGTCAGTTTGCAACTGAAGAGTAATAATTTTGGCTGGCAGATTAGCTGTCAGCCAATTTTGTTGTAAAACGTGCCGATTTGTGTTATAATTAAAGTGACAGATGAATCTTTCTGAGCATATTCTGTTATATACAGGAGGTGCGTTATGAAAGATATTTATGTTTTATCAGTTGTTATAGCAATGCTTGTTGTATTGCCTATAATCATTCTTACCGTTAAATACTGCTTAAAAACAAATAAGAGCAGAACCGTTCTGATTACATGTTATAAATCAGAAGAGATTTGCGATGAAACAATTTCAGACATTAAGTCTGTATGGTGGGAAGAGCATTTCTGTGCTGCCGCAAATGGCAGACCTGTCGTGCTTGTTCTTGAAAATGCAGACGATGAATTTACAAATGAGCTAAGTAAAAAGCTTGATGGCATTGAGGTCGTACGAATAGAAAACCTGTTGGAGTATTTGAGAAATGAAGGACAGAAACAATGACAAGGTCTGCGAGATTAAAGGTATCGTAGACAGTATAGTGTTTAAAAAAGAAGAAACCGGCTTTGTTGTCCTTCTGCTTGATTGTGAAGGAGAACCAATTACAGTCGTCGGTGAAATAGGTGATATAGATGAAGGCGAATCGCTCAGACTTATGGGTACGTTTATAACTCATCCAAGGTTTGGTGAGCAGTTCAAGGCATCACTTTGCGAAAGAGATTTGCCATCTACCGCTGCAGCTATAAAGAAGTATCTTGCGAACGGTGTTATAAAGGGTATAGGACCTGTGCTTGCAAAGAAAATTGTTGATACTTTTGGCGATGAGACCTTTGATATATTTGAAAACCATCCCGAAAGACTTACTGAAATTGATGGTATAAGCAAAAGAAAAGCTGAGAGGTTTTCTGAAGAATTCAAAAGCAGATTTGAAGTGCGTCGTCTTATGGCGTACGTTACATCAAAGGGTATCTCTGCATCAGTTGGCGTAAAAGCCTATAAAAAATGGGGCGATGACGCTTTTGAATTAATTGAGCGAAACCCTTACGTGCTGTGTTCTTATGGAGTTGAGCTTTCATTTGCAAAAGCAGATGAGCTTGCAATGGAAGTAGACACTCCGCTTGATAATGAAAACAGAGTAAAAGCCGGAATTATATCTGTGCTAGACCAGAACACTCACAGCGGACATACCTGTCTTCCGTATGACAGATTAAAACCTACTGTTTCGGAGTTCCTTGGTATAACCGAAGAACGATTTGACGAAGTTTTACAACTGCTTCACAGCGAACAGCTCGTCGTAAGCTATGAAAAGAAAAACGGCAGACAGTATGAGATGCTCCGACACTACGCAATTGCTGATATGTATATTTCAAGAAGACTTAACCTTATGAAGCAGTTTTCATATAACAGCAATATAGACTATTCTGATGTTATTGACATAGCTGAAGAAGAGCACGGTGTTATTTATGAAGAGATTCAAAGACAGGCAATTAACACGGCACTTTCTGTAGGATTTCTCGTTCTGACAGGTGGTCCCGGTACAGGTAAAACCACTACACTTAATGCGATTATTTCTCTGTTTGAACAGCAGGGACTTAATGTTATGATTGCAGCACCAACAGGTAGAGCTGCTAAAAGAATCTCTGACCTCACAGGCTATGAAGCAAAGACTATTCACAGATTACTCGAGGTGTCATATACTAAGGACGATAAGCCTGTTTTTGTTCATAATGAGAATAAGCTCCTGCAATGTGATGTTATGATTGTCGATGAAATGTCGATGGTCGATACCTTGTTGTTTGAAGCATTGCTAAGAGCTCTCCCTGTTAACTGTAAGCTTATTATGGTTGGCGACAGCGACCAGTTGCCGTCAGTAGGAGCAGGAAATCTACTTAAGGATATAATTGAAAGTAAGGTTGTTCCTACCGTAACACTCAAGGAAATCTTCAGACAAGCAGCCACAAGCCGTATTGTCACCAATGCCCATAGAATTGTAAAGGGCGAAGAACTTGAGCTTGGTAACTGCGATGACTTCTTCTATTTCCAGCGTCTTGATTATAATGAGCTTCATAACCTTGTTGTTGAGCTTTGCAAAACAAGACTGCCTGAGGCATATGATATTTCTCCTATAGAAAATATACAGGTTATAACTCCGACACGTCAGGGCCCTGTAGGTGTCGTTGAGCTTAACAAAATACTTCAGCAAAAGCTTAATCCTCTGGAAAAGGGTAAGTCTGAGGTTTCAAACTTCTTGTACAAGTTCCGTGTAGGCGATAAGGTTATGCAGAAC
>JAFQLH010000042.1 GCA_017396665.1 Oscillospiraceae bacterium
GCTGCTAAGCACTGAAGAATACTTATCGAACGATGAATTGACCTTACTCTGGGCATAGAGTGCAAAGAGCACGGCAGGTATCATAATAAGTATTGTCCAGTCGTACCATAGTCCGAAAAACATACTTTTCCTCCGTTTTGGTTATCCGAGGATTTCGCCCTTTGTTACAGGCTTTCCTCTGAGATAGTCTGCTGTATTCATTCTTTTTGAGCCTTCAGCCTGTACAACCTTAAACGACACGCTTCCTGTTTTGCAGGCAACTGTAAAGCTCTTTTCATCTATTATTGTACCCGGCTGACCGAGCACCTTATCCATATTTTCGATATGGCTTTTATACACCTTCAAAAGCTTTCCGCCGAGCTTTGTTGTTGCACAAGGCCAGTCAGAAAGTCCGCAGATATGCTTATGCACCTCGAATGCTGACTTATTGAAGTCGATAGGACACATATCCTTTGAGAGCATTGCGGCATAGCAGGATTCACTTTCGTTCTGCGGTACAGGAGTAATGCTGTCTATCTTCTCAAGAGTTTCCAGCATAAGCTGAGCTCCGAGCTGTGAAAGTCTGTCGAATAGCTCGGCAGAGGTTTCGTCCTGTCCAATCTCCGTTTCGCTCACAAGCAAAATATCGCCTGTATCGAGGCCTTCCGCCATCTGCATAGTTGTAACGCCTGCGGTTTTATCGCCGTTGAGGACTGCTCTTTGTATAGGAGCGGCGCCACGGTACTTCGGCAAAAGCGAGCCGTGGATATTGACACAGCCGTACCTCGGAAGCTCAAGCACTTCCTTCGGGAGAATCTTTCCGTACGCTGCGACAACTATAACGTCGGGGCAGAATTCACTAAGAATCTCAACCGCTGCGGCCGGGTCACGCTTTAAGCTTTCAGGCTGGAAAACGGGGATGCCGTAGCTTTGTGCGAGCTCCTTTACAGGCGGTGGCATAAGCTTATAGCCTCTGCCCTTCGGTTTATCCGGCTGGGTAAACACGGCACAGACCTCGTGGTCACTTTCGCACAGGGCTTTAAGTGCAGGAACTGCAAAATCGGGTGTTCCCATAAAAACGACCTTCATTTATATTTTAACCTCACTTTTTAAGAATATTATTGAGCGTCGACATATTCTTCGATAAGGTCGACAAAAAGCTTTCCGTCGAGGTGGTCACACTCGTGGCAGACAGCTCTTGCGAACAGTCCCTCGACACTCTTTTCGTACCAGTTACCGTTTCTGTCCTGTGCCTTGAACTTAACATACATAGGTCTTGTTACATATCCCCACTCGTCAGGGCAGGACAGGCAGCCCTCTACGTCACGCTGGCTTCCTGATGTTTCGAGGATTTCCGGATTAATAAGCTCATAATACCCTTCGCCTGCGTCGATTACGCACAGTCTTCTGAGCATTCCGACCTGCGGACCTGCAAGTCCTACTCCGTTTGCTGCGATAAGTGTTTCGTGCATATCGTCGAGCAGCTTAGCGAGCTTTTCGTCAAACTTCTCAACCGGTCTGCATACCTTATGGAGCACCTCTTCTTTTTTATTGAAAATAATTCTCTTTGCCATAATGATTTCCTTTCGGTGCCTGAAGATTAATCTATATCTCCGTTCATATCGGCTGACACATAGACCTTATCCTTAGGCGCTGTTTTTCTAAGAGCCATTTTATCAAGCAGCTCTCTTATCATTTTTCTTGTTTCTCTTGTATTCTTACATTTTAGAATAATGCGGTATCTGTATTTGTTTCCGACTCTTCCGACAGAGCATGGCGACGGTCCGAGCACACGCAGAGGTGTTTTCGGTGTATTCCTTCTGACATACTCTGATATATATCCTCTCAGCTCCTCTGAAGCCTGCTTTGTTGCATACTCAGATGAACCTGACAAGGTAATCACACAAAGGTCACAGAAGGGCGGATACAGAAGCGTTCTTCTCAGGGCAATTTCCTCGTTATAGAAGCCCTTGTAGTCCTGCTTTGAGCCGAACTCGAGCACATAGTGTTCGGGGGTATAGGTTTGGATATAGGCTTTTCCCTGTCTTTCTCCTCTGCCGCTTCTTCCGACCACCTGGGTGATAAGCGAGAAGGTTTTCTCATAGCTTCTGAAGTCGCCTGCGTACAGTGATTTATCGAGGGATATTACTCCTACGAGTGTAACTGACGGAAAATCGAGTCCCTTAGCAATCATCTGTGTGCCGAGCATTATATCATACTCGCCGTCTCCGAACGCTTTGAAGCTTTTCTCGAAGGCATAGCGTGACGAGGTTGTATCGGCATCCATACGAAGAATTCTGGCATCGGGGAAAAGCTCTGCGATATAGTCCTCGACCTTCTGCGTACCTGTTCCGACAAAGCGGTAATCAGTACACGAGCAAGCCTCGCAGGGTGAATTTATACTTTTTGAATAGCCACAATAGTGACACATAAGTCGGTTATTAGCCTTATGGTAGGTAAGTGCGACGCTGCAATTCGGACACTCTGCGACAGTTTTACATTCTCTGCAGATAAGCCTTGTACTGAAGCCTCGTCTGTTATAGAGAAGTATAACCTGCTCGCCGTTATCGAGCGTTTCTCTGACTGCTTCATAGAGCGGCGGGCTGATAATATCGCTTGAGCCGTCCTGCGTTTCCTCCTGCATATCGACAGTAATGACCTGCGGCAGACCTGCTTTTGAGAATCTTTCCGACAGCTCAAAAAGACTATATCTTCCGATTTTTGCGTAGTAATAGCTTTCGAGTGACGGAGTTGCAGATGCCATAAGCAAAACGCAGTTGTTCGCACCGCAACGCTTGATTGCGACATCTCTTGCGTGGTATCTCGGAGCTCTGTCCGATTTATAGCTATGCTCGCCCTCCTCGTCCATAACGATAAGACCGATATTCGAAAGCGGTGCGAACACGGCACTTCTTGTACCGATAGCTATTCTGGCTTCGCCGTTTCTCAGTCTTTTGAACTCATCGGCTCTTTGTCCCATTGAGAGATTTGAATGGATAACGGCTACTGTGTCACCGAACAGACTTTTGAATCTTCCGACAGTCTGAGGGGTTAAAGATATTTCAGGCACGAGCATAACGGCAGTTTTACCCATACTGAGAGTATGCTCGATAAGCTTTATAAACACCTGCGTTTTTCCGCTTCCTGTTACTCCGTAGAGAAGTGCACCTGCGGGCTTATCGGCATCTATGAGCTTTTTTATTCCCTCATAGGCTTTTTGCTGTATAGGGCTGAGTGTTACGTCCGACAGTGACAGCTCCTGCATATCTGCCGTATTGACACTACGGTAGCTTTCCTCTTCACGCTCGCAGATAATCTCCTTTTTGACGAGATTTGCGATTATGCTTTTTGTTACTGAGAGGTAGTAGCATATTTCCTTAGCTGAGGCGGTGTCATTTTCACGCAGAAACTCGACGACAAGCGACTGCTTTTTTGTAAGCTTCTGCGGAGTATCCTCAAGCCACTCGCTACTGAGCGAATAGAGCTTTACTGTTTCGTCGCCGACCTTACGCCTTACGGCGCTTTCCTCCTCTAAGATACCCTTATTCACGAGGGAATCGAGCAGACGCTTATTCTCCTCATTTGAGCAAAGGAGCTCTAAAAAGGCTGCTCTTTCGCTTTCCTCCATCTGTTCGAGCTTTGAAACAAGCTCATTCTCCCTTTCTGACAGTTCTTCCTTATCGAGCTGCATATTACAGAGAGAATATCTTGTTTTAACGTTATAGGAAAGACCTGACGGGACAATTGTGCGAAACGCTTCAAAGTAGGTACAGAAGGTATGCTCACGGAGCCACAGCACGAGTTCAAAAAGCTCATCTGTAACGACTGGCTTTTCTTCAATTATGCTATCGACATATTTAAGCTTCGCCGTTTCCTCTGTTTCGCATAGCCCGGTTACAAACCCTATGACCTTTCTGTTGCCCTTACCGAATGGCACAAGCACTCTTATTCCCTTTACGGCTTTACCTGAAAGCTCGCTTGGGAGGAGGTAGGTATACTCCTTATCAAAGCCGTACAAGGCACCGCTTACGGCGACCTTTACCGCCTGAGCACCCTTTGACTTTTCCATTATTACTTCTTTTCGATTATCTTATACTCGCCGTTTGAGAGCTGTTCAACTGCCATCTTTACAGTCTTGCTGTCGAGTCTTGTCTTATTTTCATAAGCCTCGTCTGTGATTTCTCTTGCTCTCTTTGCTACTGCGATTACGAGAGAATATGTACTCTCTCCGTTCTTTAAAAGCTGTGTTGCTGCTGGTCTAAGCATTGTTAAGCACCTCATTAATAATATTTTTAGTATTCTTCTTAAGCTTTGCAATTCTGCAAACAGCCTTGAAGTCAGCTATTGCTTCCTCAAGTCCGTCGTTTATAATAACAAAGTCGTAATCCTTTGCAAGCTCGATTTCTCTTATTGCTTCCGACATACGCTTGTTAATTACCTCTTCGTCCTCGCTTCCTCTTTTCATAAGCCTGCGTCTTAGCTCCTTGAGTGACGGTGGCAATATGAATATGAGAACTGCCTCGGGCATTTCCTTCTTTATATTGAATGCACCCTGAGTTTCGATTTCGAGGATTACGTCATTACCTGCGTCAAGGTTATCCTGCACAGGCTTTTTCGGTGTTCCGTAGTAGTTTCCGCAATAGCAGGCATACTCAAAGAATCCGTTCCGGGCTATAAGCTCTTCAAATCCTTCCTTTGTCATAAAGCGGTAGGTTACTCCGTCGACATCCTCCTCACGGGGCTGTCTTGTTGTTGCTGAAACAGAGTAGTATATACTCTTATCCTCTTTAAGTATTGGTCTGAGGATAGAGCCCTTTCCGCAGCCTGACGGTGCAGACACTACAAAAAGTGTTCCTTTTTCCATAGTAAACTCTCCAATAATTTATCTTATTCCTCCGGCTCGAGATGACCGCCGATTGCCTGCGGTGATATTGCCGAAAGTATAATATGGTCAGAATCCGTCACGACGACGCTTCTTGTTTTTCTGCCATATGTAGCATCAATAAGGAGTCCTCTGTCACGGGCATCTGTTATCATACGTTTAATAGGAGCTGAGTCGGGGCTTACTACTGCAACGAGTCTTTCCGACGACACCATATTTCCATAGCCGATATTGATAAGCTGCATACCGTCACTTCCTTATTCTACATTCTGAATCTGCTCACGAATCTTTTCAATCTCGCTCTTCATATCAACGACCATCTTTGTAATCTCGATATCCTGACATTTTGAGCCTATTGTATTGACCTCACGGTTAAGCTCCTGTGTAAGAAAATCGAGCTTTCTTCCGACAGGCACGTCCTGCTCGATATAGTCCCTGTACTGTGAGATATGGCTTCTGAGTCTTACAGTTTCCTCATCGACAGCGGTTTTCTCGCTGAAGATTGCGGCTTCTGTCAGCACTCTTGCCTCGTCGATATTTCTATCGGCAACTACTGCCTGGATTTTTGCAAAGAGCTTTTCTCTGTAAGCCTTTGTGGTTTCAGGCGACTGAGCCTCGATTCTTCCGACACGCTCCTCGATAAAGATAAGTCTTGAAGCAATATCGTCGTGCATCTTCGCGCCTTCTGTTTCTCTCATTTCGATAAACTTATCGAGTGCTTCACGGGCAACCTGTGCTACCTGCTCCCACACTACCTCCTCGTCCTCGATTGTCTTCTTGATAGTAAAGACATCAGAGAATCTCATTATACTTGAAAGTGAGAGGTCATCTCTGAGTGAGAGTGTTTCGCTCACGCCTCTGAGTGCTTCGACATACTGTCTTGCGAGCGGTTCATTCACCTCGATTGTAGCGTCGGTTCCTATCTGGTTGAAGATTGAAACGGACACCTCAACCTTACCTCTTGAAATCTTGTTTGCAAGCAGGCTCTTGAGCTTTTCGTCTATATAGCCATAGGCTCTTGGAAGCTTGGAAGAAAACTCATAATATCTTGAATTAACCGACTTTATTTCAACGAGTATTTCTCTACCCTCGAACATAATGTGGGCTCTTCCGAAGCCTGTCATACTTCTCAGCATTCACTTACCTCCTACATAAAATAGTTTACCCCTAATTATAACATCAGGGGCAAACTATTGGCAACAAATTATGAACAGAATTTAACGTAAAGTTTACAGATTGTTTATAATTATATCTGCAAGCTCTTTTATACTCTCGCAAACGGCAACGCAATCATACTCTGAGAACATTTCTCTTGTAGTTGAGCCTGTGAGGACAGCGGCGAACGGGACTGAGGCATTCTTAGCAGTCATAGCGTCGATATAGCTGTCGCCGACGTAGAGGGTTGACTGCGTATCAGCACCGAGTCTGTCGATTGCGGTCATGATGCCTGTAATGTCGGGCTTTGGAATCAAAACGTCGTCTCTTCCGATAATGACATCCGGCAAAAGCTCCATACAGTCATACAGCTCAAACGAGCCCTTCACACGATAGCGAAACTTTGAGGACACAATGCCGTACTTTACGCCTTTATTTCTCAAGGCTCTGAGAAGTCCGAGTGAACCGTCATAGAACTCTGTTCCCTTCACCATAACCTCGTCTGCGACCTCGACGTAACGTTTTCTCATTTTCTCGATGATTTCCTCATTCTTCTCGCCCGAGAGGACTCTCAGCCCGTCTGACAGGTCGAGTCCGATTGTAGCGAATATTTCGTCTTTTGGTTTTGGCGGGTAGCCAAACTCCGCAAGTGCTGTTTCAAAGCAGGTAAGTATCGGCTTTGATGAATCTGCGAGTGTTAAGTCAAAGTCAAAAATAACTGTACTGAATTTCATTATATTTCCCCTTAATCAAAAGTGAAAGCCGTTTCAAAGCGTATGAAACGGCTCTTTTTATTATTCAACTGTAACGGACTTTGCGAGGTTTCTCGGCTTATCCACGTTATTTCCTCTGAGAACTGAGGTATAATAAGCTATAAGCTGGAGAGGAACAACTGCGAGCATTGGCATAAGCAGGTCGTCTACTGTCGGCACGCCGATTGTATAATCAGCGACGTCGTCATCGACTCTGATATACGAATGTGTCACGAGGTAGGTCTTGGCACCTCTTGCCTTAACCTCCTTGACATTGCTTACAGTTTTATCGAAAAGCTCACGCTGTGTTGCAACTGCGATAACAGGCATAAGCTCGGTAACGAGAGAAATTGTACCGTGCTTGAGCTCACCTGCTGCATATGACTCTGAATGGATATAGGAAATTTCCTTGAGCTTGAGTGAACCTTCCATACTGAGTGCATAGTCAAGGCCTCTGCCGATATAGAGCAGGTTCTCGGAGTTTACGAGCTGTGAAGCGACATACTGGCAGTTATCCTTCTGTGAGAGCACGCTTTCGATTGCCTTAGGAATTTCGCAAAGCTCTGCTGTGAGTCGTTTACACTCCTCTTCGCTGAGTGTTCCCTTAGCGTGAGCGAGCTCAAATGCAAACAGATACATAACAGCGAGCTGAACCATATATGCCTTTGTAGATGCAACTGCGATTTCAGGGCCTGCGTGAGTATAGATAACATGGTCTGCTTCTCTTGCGATAGATGAGCCCTTTACGTTTACGATAGCAAGTGTAGCTGCGCCCTTTTTCTTGGCAAGTCTTAGAGCTTCCTTTGTATCGGCAGTTTCACCTGACTGTGATACGAGCACAACAAGGTCTTCCTTAGTAATAATCGGGTGGCGGTATCTGAACTCAGAAGCGACATCGACTGTAACAGGGATTCTGCCTATCTTTTCGATAACATACTTTCCTACAAGTCCGGCGTGCATAGCTGTACCGCATGCAACAACGAAGATATTCTTATAATTTCTGAGCATATCCTCTGTAATTCCGCACTCCTCGAGGTTTGGCATACCGTCTGTGATACGAGGTGTGATAGTTGTTCTGATAGCAGTTGGCTGCTCGTGGATTTCCTTGAGCATATAGTGCTCATAGCCGCCCTTTTCTGCTGCTTCCTCGTCCCAGTTAGCTGTGAGCATTGTCTTTTCGATTGGCTCACCGTCGAGGTTTGTAAAGGAAACCTTACCGTCCTTGAGTGTAGCAAGCTCGCCGACCTCAAGCAGGTAGTAGTCCTTTGTATATCTTAAAATTGCAGGAACGTCAGATGCGATAAAGGCTTCGTCCTCGCCGACAGCGACGATAAGCGGACTGTCCTTTCTGAGTGCGAATACTGTATCAGGGAAATCTCTGAAGATGATACCGAGTGCATATGAGCCTTCGATTTTGCTTTCAGTTTTTCTGATAGCTTCGACAGGGTCGCCCTTATAATAATAGTCGAGGAGCTTTGCGACAGTTTCAGTATCTGTCTGGCTCTGGAACACATAGCCCTTGCCCTCAAGACGTGTCTTTATTGATTTATAGTTTTCGATAATTCCGTTATGAACGATAGTTACATTTGCGTTTCCGTGCGGGTGGGAGTTGATATCAGACGGCTCGCCGTGTGTTGCCCATCTGGTATGTCCGATACCGCAGTTGCCCTTGATTCCGCCCTCGTTATTGAGCTTTGAAACCAGGTTTGCAAGCTCGCCTCTTGCTTTACAGGTTTTGATTTCTCCGTCTTCAAAAACAGCAATACCTGCTGAGTCATAGCCTCTGTATTCGAGCTTTGAAAGCGACTCGATAAGAACCTTTGAGCAGTCTCTCTTTCCTACATAGCCTACTATTCCACACATAAACAAATACCTTCCTTTCGGTTTATATATATCGGTATTATATATTTTTATTAATATCAAGTTTATTGTACCACACCTCGTATTATTTTTCAAGTTATTTTACACAAACACTTTTCTTTTGCCCAAAAAGATGTTATAATTAATACAGAGGACAGACACGAAGGGAAGGTATTACTATGGACATAAACGCACTCAAGGAAAGATTTATTTCGATATACAAGGAAAACATCAAGCGTGAGGGTGCTGACAAGCTTCTTGATTACATTGTAAACAAGACAGACTTCTTCACTTCCCCTGCGTCTACGAGGTTTCACGGAAGCTACGAGGGCGGCTTGCTCCAGCACTCGCTCAACGTATACGACTGCATGAAGCACTTTATGGATGACCCGCACACCAAGGAAGTCTACTCGCTTGAATGCTCAGACGAAACTATTGCACTCATTGCACTTCTACATGACCTTTGCAAGATGAACGTATACAAGGTTGACTACCGCAACGCAAAGGACGAAAACGGAGTGTGGCAGAAGGTTCCGTATTATGCTTTTGATGACCAGCTTCCATACGGGCACGGTGAAAAGAGCGTATACATAATTTCGGGATTTATGAAGCTGACACGTCAGGAGGCATTTGCGATAAGGTATCACATGGGCTTTTCGGGTGAAGAAAACAAGACGACAATCGGCAACGCTCTTAACATGTATCCGCTTGCTGCGGCACTTTATATGGCGGACATGCAGGCTACCTTCTTTATTGAAAACAACATGAGAAAGGACAAGTAGCGTAAATTTCAAGGCTCTTCGGGGATTTTCCCCGGAGGGCTTTTTTACAAAAGCAAAAGCACCGCCCTGCATTTTTGCAAAGCGGTGCAATATTTTTTATCAGCCGTTTATCATTATTCCGTAGAAGCCGTCTGTGAGCTTTTGGTAGAAGGAGTCCTCCGACAAAAAACACGCCGTAAATCCGACGTGCTTTCTGATTTATTTTTCGGAGAGATTAACATTCCATATCGAAGATTCTATGGTAGAAGTCTGCGTAGTCTGTTCTTCCCTCATTGGTGAACTGGATAGCAGAGGACGGGTGGAGATTCATCTTACCTGTTAGAAGGTAGGCTATATCATAGCCCCACACAAGTCCCTCCTCTCTGAGCTTCAGGATATAGTCCTCGTAGAATCTGAGGACATGCGTGATATTGTACTTAGGATTCTTGAGGAAGCCTAAAAGAAGCTCCATTGCACAGTTTCCTGCACCTCTGCCGAGGCTTCCGATTGTTGCATCGAGGAAGCTTGCGCCCATTGAGCAGGCTTCGATAGTATTTGCGAATGCGAGCTGCTGGTTATTATGAGCGTGGATACCAATCTTCTTGTCGCACTTCTCAGCGAATGAGAGGTAGAGCTTTGTAAGCTGCTGGACCTGTTCAGGGAAGATTGAGCCGTAGCTGTCAACGAGGTAGATTACGTCAACTGATGACTTTGAGAGCATTTCGAGTGCGATTTCCAGGTCTGCTGTATTTGTCTTTGAAACAGCCATAATGTTGCATGAGGTTTCGTAGCCGAGTGAATGGCAGTACTCAATCATTTCGATTGCGGCAGGCATTGTTGTGATGTATGTAGCAATTCTGACCATATCAATAACACTTTCAGACTTAGGGAGAAGGTCACGCTCCAGATTACATCTTCCGACGTCAGCCATTACGGCAATTTTCATATCCGTATCATTATCACCGACAATTCTTCTAAGGTCCTCTTCCTTGCAGAACTTCCAGGGTCCGAAATCCTCTTCCTTAAAAATATCTGTTGAAGCCTTGTAACCGAACTCCATATAGTCAACTCCTGCCTTGAGATTAGCAAGGTAGAGCTTCTTTACAAATTCATCTGTGAAGCGGAAGCAGTTTACAAGACCTCCGTCTCTGAGTGTTGCGTCGAGAACCTTTATATCAGGTCTGTAAGTCATAAGGCTGCCCTTACGTTCCATCACGATTCCTTCTTTCTGAATAATATTTTCTGCTTTAGCGCTTTTATGCTTTTAAGCTTTTACGTGCTAAAGTCTATGTACTTATTATAGCACCCTTCTGTACAAATTGCAAGCCCCGAAACACATTTTCTCAACTTTTGGCGTTTTGCACAAAAACGTCAAACAATCGGGACAGATACCCTGCCCTTCCGACGAGCGATATCTTCAAAGCGTTTTGCACCCTGTATTCTTTGCATACGGTAACCGCACTGCGAATCTGCACGAAAACACAAAACAGCCCACTGCTGACAGCGGGCTGTTTACAATTAATTATTGGGTTTAGTACATACCGCCCATACCGCCTGCAGGCATTGCAGGGGCAGCTTCTTCCTTGATATCAGCAACGAGGCTTTCAGTTGTGAGAACCATTGCTGCCACAGAAGCTGCATTCTGGAGCGCACTTCTTGTAACCTTTGTAGGGTCAACGATACCGCTTGGAATCATATCTACATATGCTTCGTTATAAGCATCGAAGCCGTAGCCTACCTTACCTGAGCTTAAAATCTTGTCGATAATTACGCTGCCTTCGAGACCTGCGTTAACAGAAATCTGACGGAGCGGCTCTTCGAGGGCACGGAGCACGATTGCTGCACCCGTCTTTTCGTCGCCTTCGAGTGTTTCGCACAGTGCCTTTACTGCAGGGATTGCATTGATGAGGGCTGTTCCGCCGCCTGCTACGATACCTTCCTCAACTGCTGCCTTTGTAGCTGCGAGGGCGTCTTCGATACGGAGCTTCTTTTCCTTCATTTCGATTTCGGTTGCTGCGCCGACCTTGATAACTGCTACGCCGCCTGAGAGCTTAGCGAGTCTTTCCTGGAGCTTTTCTCTGTCGAAGTCAGAGGTTGTTGTTTCAATCTGAGCCTTAATCTGACCGATTCTTGCACGGATTTCATCAGCATCTCATGCACCGTCA
>JAFQLH010000043.1 GCA_017396665.1 Oscillospiraceae bacterium
CGTAACTAAGGAAGGCATCAACGCTGCTATGAAGGCTGCTGCTTCCGAGTCTTACGGCTACAACGAGGACCAGATTGTTTCTTCCGACGTTATCGGCATGAAGTATGGTTCACTCTTCGATGCTACACAGACAATGGTAGCTAAGATTGCTGATGACCTCTACGAAGTACAGGTAGTTTCTTGGTACGACAACGAAAACTCCTACACATCACAGATGGTTAGAACAATCAAGTACTTTGCAGAGCTTGCATAATTAAAGCTTAAACAAGTAACTTCAAAGGGGCTGTCCGAAAGGGCGGCTCCTTTTTTGTTTGTGCTCGCTTGCAAGGGGAGAAAGAATGTGGTATAATTTATGAGTGTGAAAAATGAAGGGGAGGGGAATATGGTGATTCTGTTTCTTGTAGGCGCACTGATTGGATACTTTGTCGTGAATATACTTCTTGGAATAATCGTGTATATCAGCGGAAAGCTTATGGGACATGTTCTCAGAGAGTGTACTATATTCGGCGTGAGAATAACTAAAATCAAGGGCAAGCTGTCAGCGAGTGCCTCAACGTTTTCCCCGACTGTCTCGGTTACAATAGTGAGGAAGGATGACGACCCTGTGCCCGAAGACCCTGTCTCATGCGAGTTTAAAAGTTCGTGTAGCCTGATTGTGCTGGCGCTGATTATAAACGGAGCTGTCGCAGCCGCGGGTGTGCTGCTTGCTGCGAAGTATACCGAAGCCAAGCCCCTCGTTAACGGCTTTCTGATTATGCTCGGTCTGTGGACTCTGATTATTATCTCAACCTGCATAGACACAATCATAAAGCTTAAAGGAAACAGCGAAAAGGCAGTAGCGTTCAGAGAATCAATAATCGTCCGTAACAAGTGGATGCAGGGCGTCCGCCCAAGAGATATAGAGGTTTTATATAACGAGGATAAGGTTTATAGTCCGCAGGCAAATATATACCTGTTTTATGTCCAGAATCTTTACTACCACCTCCTCGATAAAGGTGACTTTTATTACATAGAAAGACTCCTGCCGTATTTCCAGAAGAAAACGGAGTATTTTGCTCCTGCAAATGTAATCTACTATTTTGAGCTTCTCTATTATTACAGCATTATGTCCGCAATGGGCAACAAGGAGTGCAATTTCAAAGCGTATGAGCTGTATTCAAGGTGTCAGCAAAGCCTTGAGAATGATAATGACGTGAATGCAAGAAGAGTCCTTTCAGCGTTCAAGCTGTATGTTGCAAATGAGCCTGAGTCTGCGCTTGAGCTGGCAACAGAGGGCCTTAAAAACGCTGACGATTTCAATTGCAGCGGACTTGTAGCAATGGAAAAGGAGCTTCTTGAGAATATCATAAAAAGTGCTCAGTTTGAGCTTGCACGGACAAGGGGAGAAAATATATGAGAAATATGTTCGGAATAAATGCCTCGATGAGCTTCAGCTCGCAGGTGTATGACGGAGACTGCTTCAGAACTAAAACTGCAAGTGCCGAAACCTCAGGCAGAATTAACAAAGCACAGAACGACGTTCGAAGCTGCGAGGAAAATGTTAAAGCAAATCCGATATTTGTAGTCGGAGCAATAATAACAGGCTTTATCGGAGCCTGCGCACTTATGGGATTTTTCAATGCCGTAGAGCGTGATTATATCGGCGACCCCGTTACGCTGATTATCGTTTCAGCACTGCTGTTTGCCGCTTGCATCGTGTTCTCGGTCCTTCATACAAAGGACCTTGACAAGAGAAAAGAGGAAAGCGATATCCCGCTTGCCAAAAAAGAGCTTATAATGGCTGAGGAAATGGCAAAGAGAGAGCTCGGCGTTCCTCAGAATGCACCTAAAATTGACGTTCTCGCACAGGTCTATACAATCGACGCTAAGGGCAGGGAAAAGACTATCTCAGGTGCTACCAATACACACACAAACCTTGAGTTTTACTGCTACGTAAACGGCACAATGCTGTGCTTTTGTAATCTTCACTATGTGTTTGAAGTGCCGGTTTCCTCAATAGGTGCAATCGAACCGCAGAAGAAAAAAGCATCCTTCCCGAATTGGTATAAGGAGCAAAGATGCGGACAGAATCCGTACCGTCAGTATAAGATTACCTATGATTCAAACAGACGTGCATACTACTGCAAGTATGTGAAAATCTACATTGACAATCCGATGGGTCAGTTCTATGTCGCAATACCAAATTATGATTTGGAAACCTTCTGCAGAGCGCTTGGCATAAATAATGCCGTGATGTAAATACTAGTATCGGTGATGAGCGTATGAATACGTTTGAAAGAATATACGAGGTAGTAAAACGAATCCCGAAGGGCAAGGTCGCAACCTACGGTATGGTTGCAACAATGGCAGGTAATCCACGCTGGTCGCAGATTGTCGGCTACGCACTCCATGTCAACCCCGATACATCGTCAATACCTTGCCACAGAGTAGTAAACCGCTTCGGCAGTACCGCAAAGGCGTTTGCTTTTGGCGGAGAGGATATGCAGAGAAAGCTGCTCGAAGCCGAGGGCGTAAGGTTTATCAGCGAAAATACAGTGGACCTAAAGCTATGCCTGTGGAACGGAGAATAAAATAAACCGCTTAAGGAATAAGTTTTCCATAAGCGGTTTTTGTTTTTGTGTTATCGATAGTGTCCCTTTTTCCATACGCCGGACTTGTAGAATGCGTATGACATAACGGTAGCTATAATCCAGGCTATCGGCCAAGCCTTCCATATTCCCGATTCACCAAAGAAGCCTGACAGTATGAATACAAGTACAACTCTCAGCACAAGGTCGGTAAAGGTCGCAAGCATAAACTGAAGCATACAGCCGCTTCCCTTTAAAACACCGTCGCACATTATCTTTGTGCATACAAAGAAATAAAACGGCGATACAGTCCTTAAAAAAGCAGTTCCCGTAGCTAATGCTGAAGCAGTTGAGTCGCCGTCCATAAACAGCGAGAGGAACGGCTTTGGAATAACAAAGAACAGGCCAAAGAATAACGCAGCCACGCTTAGTCCCAGAACAAGCCCGCTTTTGAAGCAGTCAACGACTCTTTCAGGCTTTCTCGCACCAAGATTCTGTGCCGTGAAAGAGGAAATGCCGTTGCTCATTGTCGAAAAGCTGGTTACAGCAACAGTGTTGAGCTTAATTGCCGCCGAGTAGCCTGCAATAACAGACGAGCCAAAGTCGTTTACAACCGACTGCACAAACATATTACCAACCGATACAAAGCTAAGCTGACAAATGCTCGGCACAGCAATAGAGCATATGCTCCTCAGCGCCCCGAAGCTTATGAGTCTCGGCTTTTCTTCGCTCGTTATTCTCCTTGCCTTGATTAAAAGAACAATAAGTGACAGAATGCAGGCAACTCCCTGCGCAATAAACGTCGCCCATGCAACTCCTGCAACGCCCATATCTAAAACCGCAACAAAAACATAGTCGAGAATTACGTTGCCGACAGACGAGCCGATGAGAAATATAAGCGGTGTCCTGCTGTCGCCGAGGCTGTTGAATATTCCCGTCGATACGTTGTATAAAAATAAGAACACAAACCCCAGCAGGTATACGTCAAGATACAGCTTGCCGTCACCAAAAATATCAGTCGGCGTGTTTACAAGTGATAAAAGCGGTCCGCTCGTAACAAGTCCGACAGCAGCGAGCAGTACGGAAATTATCAGACTGCATATGAGCGTCGTAGAAATGCAGGTCTTTACAGCCCTTAAATCCTTCGTCCCGAAGAAATGGCTTATAACAACCGAGCAGCCGCCCTGGAAGCCTATCGCAATCGACATAAAAATCATCGTGACAGGGTAGGAAGCTCCGACCGCCGCAAGTGCGTCTTCACCCGCAAACCGTCCTGCAATAACGCTGTCAGCGATGTTGTAAAGCTGCTGGAACAAGACGCCGATAAACATCGGCAGTGTAAACCGTACAAGGACAGGACCCGGCTTTCCTACAGTAAGGTCTTTAGTCATTGTCAGCTTCCTTCTCTATCATAGTCTGCGCAATTATCCCTGCCGCCTGTGCAACAAGCTCTGCACAAGGACGCTTCTTGTAGTAGCCCTGTGTCCTCTCGGACGGAACAGGTGAGTCAGCTCCCTTTGTGTCAAGACCTAAAAGCTCACGGCATATGATTGAGCCGTTTTCCTCACTGAATTTCTTTGCAAGCGACTGAATGAGCGTGTAATGTGCCGTCTTTGCCGCATGGTCAGAGGTGTCGCTGTAGCCGTATTTCAGCCCTGCAACCATAAACATACCGCTTACAGCACCGCATACCTCCCTCAGTCTGCCCATGCCTCCGCCGAAGGACGACGAAAGTCTGAGCGCCATATCAAGAGGCATCGAAAGCTCCTGCGCAAAAGCTCCTAAAACTGCCTGTGAACAGTTGTAGCCCGACAGAAAAAGCTCTCTCGCACGCTCCTCGTAGTATTCTTTGCTGTTCATATAAAAACACCCTTTCGGTGAAAAAATCGTACAGGAACATTATAATAGAATTCATTTTAAAAGTCAACGTGAATATAGTACAAAAAATAGCCTTGACAAATCGAAAAATCCGTGTTAGCATTTTAATAGGGAAGGAAATACTGTGGCTATCCTGCTGTGCATTGGTACGGCAGGATAGCTTTTTTGCAGGGACAGTTTTTCCTTTCTCAGCAGGGAAATTAAATATTGGGAGGAAATCATTTGATAATCACAATTGATTCTAATTTCTACGCTTCGCCAAGTACAAGGCTTCTTGGAAACTATGGCGAAACCATGAGCCGAAGCATAGCGGTGTGCTACCCACTTGTTGAGGGAGCAAGCCTCTATAAGCTTCGTTTTTTGTTGCCCGATTTGAAAAGCTGTTATGAGGCTGACGTAACACTCGGCAGTATGACAGTATCGGGTAGCCTTCTCGCCCAGACAGGAAAGCTTAGCTGTCAGTGGATTGCGGCAGGTATAAACGAGCAGGGAGAGTATACCGTTGTCGCAAAGAGTAATGTCTTTTCACTTGTCGTCGGTGAAAGCATCGAAAGCGACTCTGCCGAGCCTGTCCCGACCTACGAGCAGGCTGCCGAGATGTTTGATAACGCAGTAGAGCTTCAGCAAAAGCTTGAGGGAACAGCAGAGCAGATTGACGAATTTCTGCTCGAGTTTGACGAGGTTAAGGAAGCGTCGCAGGATGCCGTTTCAAAGGTAGAAGCACTTGAAAACGCTATCTCGCTTACCTCAACTCCACCAATAGTAGCCTCAGTGCAGGGCGAAGCGGTTAGCATAACAGACAGCTCAGACAGAAGTCTGCAGGGGCTTATCGTTTACGGAAAGTCAACACAAAACGGCACACCAACCCCCGATGCTCCTATCGAAATTGAGAGTGTTGCAAGTCCGGTTGTTACTATCAGCGGAAAGAATCTGCTTAAGAATACAGCGACAACGCAGACAGTGAACGGAGTAACTTTTACCGTCAATTCAGACGGAAGCATAACAGCAAACGGAACAGCAACGGCGAGCTTTTCAATAGCATTGGGCAAGGATATCATTCTGCCGGCAGGTGATTATATTGTTTCCGGTGGAAAAGAAAAAAACGCCAGAATTGAATTTAGAGCCACTAAGCCGGACGGAAGTACAACAGGTGGAAATGATGTTGGTAGTGGGGTAAATGTAACTATTACTGATGATGTTGTTTCGTCAAAGGTTACTCTTGTAGTCATAAGCGCAACGGTATTCAACAATTACACATTCCAACCTATGATACGCCTTGCAAGTGTTTCAGACGGCACATACGAGCCTTATAAGGAAGGACAGAGTCTTGTTGTAACATCAAACGGCTTGCACGGTATTCCAGTAACAAGCGGCGGCAACTATACCGACTCAAGCGGTCAGCAGTGGATAGCCGATGAGCTTGACTTTGAAAGAGGATTTCTTGTAAAAAGAACCACGCTAATAGAAAGTTACAATGGCGAAGCCATAACAACGCCTTATATTTCAAGTACAGGCGAATTGACAATTGGAGCTACAGTTATTTATTCGGCAGCTCCAATCGAAACACCGCTCACAGATGAACAGAAGGCTGAATATTCAGCTCTCATGTCATACTTCCCGACAACAACCGCAACAAACGACAAGGGTGCAGGGCTGAAGCTTTCTTACATTGCTGATACCAAAACCTATGTGGACAACCAGTTCAAAATGCTTTTTGCACTTATATCATCAAACTAAAGGAGAAATGAAATATGTTTAATATCAGAGATTTTATCTTAAAGACACTCAAGGGAATGAAGGGCAACTACCCTGATTTTCAGATAAGAGAGTACGCTCTCAACTGGTACGAAAAGGGCAAGCTCACAGAGGACGACTTGTATGAAATTGAGCTGCTGCTCTGTCCGCCTGAGGCAGTCGAGGAAGAAATCACCGAGGAGATTTCGTAATGCTCAAATACGTCATAATGTTTGCAATCGTGGTAGGGCTTGCGATATCTGATTTTGTTACAGGCTTTATAAAAGCGTATGTGACAAACTCTGTCGAGAGCTCCAAAATGCGAAAGGGCGGTCTTAATAAAATCGCAGAGCTTGTCGTTATGGCAACTGCCTGCGGTCTTGAAATAGGGATAGAAATGCTCGCCAGAAATTCAGAAGGGGAGGAGCTGGCAAGAGTAGCAGGACTTGTGACTGCCTCAGCAATCTTCGGGTATATCGCATTTATGGAGATAATAAGCATCCTCGAAAACTATTCCGCAATAAATCCGCAGGCAAACGGCTGGATAGTAAAGCTCATTAAAAAGCTCAAGTCGAAGGAGGACTAGCTATGGCAAACAAAACCGCCTCAGGACTTGTGTCCTTCGTGAAGGCAAAGCTCGGCACACCGTACGTCTACGGCGCAAAAGGGGAGAAGCTCACGCTCGAAAAGTATAACACCCTCAAAAAGCTGTATGGCTCTCTCGTCTGGGCTTCTGATAAGAACAAGGTCGGAAAGACCTGTACAGACTGCTCAGGGCTCATATCGTGGTATACAGGCAAGGTGGTAAACTCCACAACCTACAAGAATACCGCCACAAAGGTGCTCACAATCAGCAAGCTCTCTCAGGCAGTGCCGGGCTGTGCACTCTGGCGTCAGGGACATATCGGAGTGTACATAGGTGACGGCTACTGCATCGAGGCGAAGGGTTCAGCCTACGGAGTAGTAAAGACAAAAGCCTCGCAGGGAGGCTGGACTCATATTCTGTGGCTCTGTGACATCGGCTACGGCAAGACCGAAGCCGCTCCGAAGGTTACATACTTCCCAAAGTGCACCTACAAGGGTTACTCTATCGTCGATGCGTTAAAGTCAATCAAGGCTCAGAGCAGCTTTACCTACCGCACAAAAATCGCTAAGGCAAATGGCATAAAAGCCTACCTCGGCACAGCATCACAAAACTCAAAGCTTTTATTCTTACTCAAGGAAGGAAAGCTTATAAAGCCGTAAAGCTATCAGCATAATTTCAGCCCCATAGGGTATCCACCGAGAGAATGAAATCTCTTAAGTGATGTACACCCTGTGGGGCTGATTTTTTGTATACGTAAAATCTCTGTATGAGCTATTTCTTCTTCCTTGGGTTGTGCTCATACATAAGGTCTGTGAGAATTCTTGAAACCTCTGCTACGTTGTCAACATGTTTGCAGGTGAAATCTCCCGAGTTTGAACAGATGGTGAGAGTCCCGAAACGGTAAGGAAGTCCCTGATGACCTGCACGGTGATAAGAGATATCGGTAAGAGCTGAAGGCGGGATTCTCTTGTCGCAGAAATGAAGCACAAGCATATTTTCGTCATCAAGAGATATAATCTCCTTTGGCACAGAGAGAATGCTTTTGCAGATAAATCCGCATATGAGCATCATAAGAAGCCCCATCATTATTATAAGCAGGTCAGCATCAAACAAAGCAATTGCCAGAATAACGGCAACAAGACCGAAAAGTGCAATCATGCTGTAAATCCACAGGTTTGTGTTGCTTCTCTTAGCGATAAGCTTCATACGGATAACCTCCCTGATTTGCGTTCTGCTGGTCGTACATAAGTCTTGTGAGCTCCTTTGATACAAGCTCTACGTTTGCAACATAGTTGCACTTGTACTTGTCTGTCCTTGTAGTGATGGTAAGTTTGCCCCATTCATACTGAAAGCCTCGTGATGAAGCCCTGTAGTAAGAAACATCAGTAATATCTGACGGCGAAATAGTCTTGTTGCAAAAGTGTAATATAAGCATACCGCTGTCATCAAGACTGATTATTCTCTTAGGTGTCATCAGTACTCCTGCAAGAATTGCAGCGCCCAGCAGCGTAACTATTAGCCCTGCTATGAATATAGCGGGTTCCTCTTGCTTTGCCGACATTACTATCATGAATATGCCAACAGCGGCAACAAACCCGTAAAGGAAGCCTATGCCGCCCTTTTTCTCTGCTATAATTCTCATATGTATTACCTCACTTTGCAATGTTTTTGAAGTAGAATACCGCAAGCTGTGTGCGGTCACGAAGCGAAAGCTTCTCAAGTATAAGACTTACCGAGTTGCGGACAGTGCCCTCGCTAAGAAAAAGCGAAGACGCAATCTCCTTGTTGTTGAGCCCCTCACCGACAAGCTCGATTATCTGCATCTCACGTTCGTTAAGGTCGTAGCTTTCGGGAGAGAATTCAGCCCTGTGTGTCCCGATAACCTCAGGCAGCTTATCAATAACAGCGTCGCCGAATACCCTCTGCCCACGGTTTACAGCCTCGAGTGCAGGAGCGATTCCCTCAAAATCCTGTTTTAATATGTATCCCTTCGCACCTATAGAAAGAGCCTTCGCAATATACTCATCATCAGAGAAGGTCGTGAGGAAAAGTATCTTTGCCTCGGGGAACTCAGAGAGGATTTTTTCTCCCGCCTCAAGTCCCGTCATACCGTTCATTCTTATGTCCATAAGTGCAACGTCAGGTCTGTGCTCGCTGTAAAGCAAAATTGCTTCCTCGCCGCAAGAGCCTATTGCCGCAACCTCAATCCCCGAGCCGGCCTCAAGAATAGTCTTCAGCGATATCGCAACAAGCTTGTCGTCGTCAGTTATTGTTATTTTCATTTTCAGATAGCTCCTTTTTTGAAACTGTTACAAATATGCGGAAGCCGTTTTTGTTGTCAATCTCACATACTCCGCCCAGCGACATCGCCCTGTCACGAATGTTCTGAAGACCGATTCCGCTGTCCTTTATCTTCTTTGCAGTTCCGTTGTCAGAAAAGACAAGCTGCCAGAAAGCAGGGTGCTCACGCAGGATAACTGTAACCCTGTCGCAGTCTGAGTGCTTGATTACGTTTGAAACAGCCTCTTTTATAATTCCGATAAAGCAAAGCTTGAGCTTTGTCGGTGAGCTTTCAGGAATATCGCAGTCAAGCGATACAGAAACCTCTCCGCTTATGGCACTGAGTGCATCCTTTACCGAAACGGATAGGTTGACCGATTCATCGTGAAGTCTGTGAACGCTCATTCTTATGCTGTCCATAGCCTCCGAAAGCGTCTGACCGACACTCGTGAGCTGTTCTTTCATAGCCTCGTCCTTTTCGATGACCTTCATAGCACCAATCTGGAGAATTGAGCGTGAAAGCATATGACCTACGTTGTCGTGAATCTCTCTTGCGATTCTGTTTCTTTCACCAAGCGTCGCAAGGCGGATTTCGTAGTCCTGCCTGTCAATAAGCTGTCTGTTTCTCTCTGAAAGAAGATTCTGCTTTTCAATGTTATCGTCACGAATCTCAATGAGCTTCTTCTCGTATCCGTCAAGCTTCAACGATTTTACCGAAAGTGCCAGAGCGATTATTGTATCAACAATAATCAGAGTAAGCGTTCTTCCGCTTAGCGAATCAAGCGAAACAAGCAACGCTGCCGTCGGGATAATGAGAATGTATGGCTTTTTGCTGAGAACAATATCATAGAAGATAAGCGGTATGAGCAGTAAAAGTTCAGGGACAAAAAGCGTTCCCGCAGAATAAACCAGCGGGATAAAAAGTGCATACGCCTTGTCCTTTGGGATAATCTCCGAAAGACAGGTGCAGCTAAGTGCCGCAAGTATGCATATTACAGGAGTAATAAAGCCCCCTCTTTCAAAAACAAGCGGAAGGCAAATCAGCAGTACAACAGACTTGTCAAAGAGTCTTCTCATTTAAATCTACCATTCCTTTGCTATCGCATGAGCTTCTTGTACAGAATTCCCGTAAGCTTTGACGGGAGAGCAAAAAGTAATACCTGCATCACGCTGGGTATAATAAAGTCAGAAAGGGAAGAGAAGCCACGCCTGTGCATATTCCAGCGCACCTTGATAAATGCCTTTGTGTTGGCAAGGTTGCGTCTCCTCTCAAGGTTGCCCTCAGTAACCCTGTATCTGAGCAGTACCTTAGGAATGTTTCCGCCGACTGCACCGTACTGAAGCATTTTTGTTATAAAGTCGTAATCCTCGCAGCGTACAAGATTTGTGTCATAGCCGCCGCAGGCGAGTGCAACGCTCTTTTTGAAAAGCATAGTCTGGTTGTTGAAAGGGCTTCTCCTCTTTGCAAACTTCAGAACAGCCTTTGAGGAAAGCGGAACCTTTCTTGTCGCAATGGTTTCGCCCGTTTCAGAGGAAAACTCCTCAATGAACGAACCGATTATGTCAAGCTCAGGGTGGAGCATCATTCTGCGTACCTGGTATTCAAACCTCTCCGGTAAAGCGATATCGTCGCTGTCCATCTTGCCGATAAGCTCATTTTTGCAAAGCCTCAGCGAAAGATTTGCACAGCCCGAGGTGCCCAGCTTTTCCTTCGGCTGAACAATTCGTATGACATCCCCGTATTTGTCCTTTGCGCTCTTTAAAACCTGATAAAGCTCAGGCGTGAGCTTTCCGTCGCATATTATAACAAAGTCATTTGTTCTGTGAGTCTGGTTAAGTATACTCTCGATGCTCTGCTTTAAAAAGTGAGCATCTTCTTTGTCGTATACCGACATTGCAACGCTGTAAGGAAGCAGTGTCTTAGGAACGTTCTTTTCCATTTTTCCTCCTCAATGATTAGCTTAATTGTCAATAATATTATAGTATACCCGCATCGTTTTGTCAATTATCGCAGTTAAAAATGAAAAAGCAGTGATAGGGCTTGAAAATGGCAGATAAATGTGTTAAAATAACCGAAGTGAAACCACGGAAAATACATAGAACGACAAAATGTATGGAGGTTCTTTATAAAAATGAACAGTAGAGAGCAGTTCAAAAGAGTCATAATGTTTTTCGACTCGCTGATACTGGTTGCACTTGTGGTTGCCTCGTTCGGACTGTTATGGAGCGGTTATTATAACCTGACGATAATTGATAATCCTTTCTTCAGGAAGGGAAACTATCTGCTTGTAGCGGTGTACACGCTCGTGTATGTGCTTTTCGGAGCATCCTTCTCAAGCTTTAAGGTCGGATATTCAAAGCCGATGGGACTGATAGGCTCGCAGACGCTTGCGCTTATTGTTACAAATGTCGTGACATATCTGCAGATAAGCCTTATCGGCAGAGGCTTTGTACCTGTCGCACCGCTGGTGATACTGACGCTTGTGGATATCGGCTATGCAGCGGTCTGGGCAATGTGCAGCTCTGTAATATACCGTAGGATATATCCTGCAAGAAAAATGATTATCGTGTACGGTAGCCAGAGTGCGAGAGACCTTGTTGTAAAAATGAGCAGCCGTGTGGACAAGTATATCATATGCTCGTCAATAAGCAGCAGCGAAGACCTTGACACAATAAAGGAAAAGATTCAGGAGTACGAAGCGGTAATCATCTGCGACGTGCCTGCGGAAAAGCGTTCGAAGATTTTGAAATTCACATTTGAAAGGTCTATCAGAACTTATATTAACCCTAAGCTTTCTGATATTATCGTAAGAGGTGCAGACGAGTTCCATATGTTCGATACACCGCTTCTTCTTGCAAGAAATCAGGGACTGAGCTTTGAGCAGAAGTTTTTAAAGAGAAGCATTGATATCATAGGCTCGCTTGCCGCAATTATCCTGACCTCTCCGCTTATGCTGATAGCGGCAGTAGCTATAAAGCTTTACGACAGAGGCCCTGTGCTTTATAAGCAGGAAAGACTCACAGAGGACAGAAGAACGTTCAATGTCTGGAAGTTCAGAAGTATGATACAGGATGCCGAAAAGGACGGAGTCGCAAGACTCTCAACAGAGCACGACAGCCGTATCACACCGATAGGAAAAATCATAAGAAAATGCCGACTCGACGAGCTCCCGCAGTTTTTCAACATCTTGGCAGGCGATATGTCGTTTGTAGGTCCAAGACCCGAAAGACCGGAGATTGCAAGGCAGTATGAGGAAACAATGCCTGAGTTTGCGTTCAGACTCAAGGTAAAAGCAGGACTTACAGGCTTTGCGCAGGTGTTCGGAAAGTACAATACAACACCTTATGACAAGCTCAAGCTCGACCTTATGTATATCCAGAGGCATTCGCTTGCACTGGATTTCAGGATTATGCTTATGACTCTTAAAACGGTGTTTATCCCCGATAGTACAGAGGGAATCGCCCAGGGAGCTGTAACAGCACTTCCCGAGGAGCAGGCAGAGAAGCAGGAGTTCCCGACTGAAAAAGAGGCAGAAAAAGAGTAAAAATAAAACCTGAGAAGATTTTCTTCTCAGGTTTTTTGTTTGTGTTAATCCTCGTATGCGAGAGGGTAGCATCTCCAGTCAGGAAGCTCGCTCAATGTGAGAGCACGCTCGCTCTGATAGGTCTTCTTCCACTGCTCCTCAGCGGTGTAAATTGTAGAAAGCAGATGTCCGTCGAGTGCGTATTCTCCGCTCCATACAGCAAACCATGCCCAGCGTGAGCCTTCGTCAAATGCAGTGTCAACGTCGAACAGTACGCCGTTTTCTGAAAGTGCAACAATCTTGTTTGTTTCAGTAGCATCAAGAATGTAGTTGAATCTCTGGTCCTGTGACGAGTAGTCGTATGCGTCAGCGTAAATGTCAACGCTAATCATATCGCAGTATTCATCGCCCGGATACCAGTCAACATTCTGACCGTTCCATACCCAGATGAGATTGTCAAGTCCCCAGTGGTTTGTGAGTCTGTCGTACATAAGTATCCACAGCTCCTTGTATGGACCTGCTCCGCCTGAGCCCCACCAGAACCAAGGATTGTTCCAGGTCGGGTCACCACCCGCCTCGTGAAGCGGTCTCCACAGAACAGGAATGTCAGCGTCTTCAAGCTTCTGAAGCTCTGCAGCAATAGCGTCAATATCGCTCACAAGAAGGTCGTAGCCCTCCTTGTCCTCGCCGCTCATAATCTTGGCAAGGTCAAGTCCCTGCGTTGCCTCTGTGTAAAAGCCCCTGTACCAAGGATAGTCAGCACTTCCCACGAGATATTTCTCAGGAGCATTCCAGTGCCATGCAATTGTAACAATTCCGCCTGCCTCGTCCCAAGCCTTCGCAGCAGTCAGGAACCTGTCACCCTCAGATGAGCCGTGTGCCACTCTGCTCGGCGAGCATTCAATAAGGTCAAGACCGAGTATCGCAGGAAGGTCTCCGCATACTCGCTGAATTTCCTTGAAGGTTCTGCTCTGGTCGTACAGCATAGCGTTGTCAAGCGGATATGCGTTGTCACCTGAATACTGACCTGTGAGAGTGTATTTTCCGTACACGTCAACAAGGAAGTTGTAAAGACGCTGTGTTGTGTCGTTGGCATTAGGGTTTGAAAGCTTGTGGCTTACGTCGTAAATCGAAAGGTCAACACCCTTAGAGCCGAAAATTTCAATGGAGTCAATGATGTATTCTCCTGTGTAGTCCTCGATGGTTACTGTGCATTCGCCAGCCTCAATATAAAGGTTGCCGGCGTTTCCTTCACAGAAAGTCCCCGCCTCAGAGAAAGCGAAGGTAGCACTCGCACCATCGCCGAATTTAATTCTTGCAGGAGCGTTGTTGTCGCTTCTTGTACCTTTGACAACAACGTCATATCTTCCCGTGTATTCAACGTTGAAGGTAAAGGTCAGAGGCTCTTTTCTGGTTATTCCCGTAACGTAACCGCTTCCGGAGAATTCGCCGTAGGTGTCTTCTGCACCGACAGTTGCGGACTCATAAAGCTCGCAGTCCTCAGCCTCAATAAAGAAATTGTATTCGTCAGGTACACCCGTTTCAGGCATATAGTCTGAATAGTCAAGGTCTCCGACCGTTTCAACAATCGGCTGTTCAGGCTCAGAAGAATCTGAAACTGAATCTGTCACCGAGCTGTCAGCTCCGCTTGAAGTCTGGTCAGCAGTTGACGAAGATGAGTCAGATACCGAACAACCGAACATTGAAGCGGATATGATAACCGCACAGACAGCAGAAAGCAGTCTTTTATATTTCATTTGTATCACATTTCCTTTCACGAAATTTGTAATAATATGATACAACAAACTACGGCCAAAGTCAATATGATTTTAAATTTCTATTGACAGATTGATAGACCTATGATACAATTGTTATATTAATAAACGTAATAAGGCAGGTGACGGCAAAATGTTTAAATATAACTATATGAGAAGACTGTTCTGGGAAATGCTGATTATTGCCGTTCTCTGCATTGGAGGAGCTGTAGGATGGTACTTTGCAGCAGGCTTCGGAATAGTGGTATTGAGCTTTTCCTTTGTCGCTGTACTTTCAATCGCAATATGCGTTTTTATCGGTATGTATTCAAAGCTCTATGTCAGACTTGAATCTATAATGGATGCCGCAGAACAGCACTTCGTTATGCTCAGACCAAGAAAGCATGACTATAACGTGTACGGCTCGCAGTCGTTTCTTAAAAAGCTTGAGGATATACTTCCTCAGCGTACAGAGATTTCAACAGACGAGTATGACTATTTCTATACAAGACTTTCAGCATCAGCCGAAACACTCGGCGGTGATACGTATTACAGATACAAGACAAAGGACGACGAGCTGTGGCTCAGATTCAAAAGAGTACAGGACAAGGGCAGGGTATCACTGCTTGTTATCGACGTAACCGATATGTATCTGCAGCGTGTGTATATGATGCAGAATGACTACTACGATACACAGAGCAGACTGTATAACAGAGATGCAACGCTCACAAAGGTCCAGCAGTTTATCGATGACGGCTGTAAGATGGGTTACTTTGCAATGCTCTCTGTAAACGGAACAGAAAAGGAGCTCGCTTCGGGAAGCAACGAAATCGAAGAAGCACTTGCAGAGCTCAGCTTCTACCTCAAGAGAATATCAACAAAGCGTGTCATTATCGGTAAGGCATCAAGAAGCAGCTTCCTTATGTTCTTTGCAGGCTCGAATATTGATATCAACTATGAGCTTTCAAAGATACTTGCATCAGCAAGAAAAATCATATCCGACTTCGCTCCGTCAGCTAAGCGACTCTCAGTTGCCTGTGGCTGCTGCAGATATCCTGAGGATTCAACTGACGCACAGTCACTTTGCTCAAAGGCTGAGTTTGCAATGCGAGAGGCAGCAGCCTCAAATGCTACCAATGCGGTAATGTTCTCAAGAGAGAAGTTCAACAACGAAAAGCTCGTTCAGACTAAGGCTAAGGCAGTGCACGAGGTTCTGTCAAACGGAAATATCGACTATAAGTTCCAGCCTATTGTCAATGCTCGAACAGGTAAGATTTTTGCGTTTGAAGCACTTATGCGTCCTGTCAGCGATATAAAGCTTTCGCCAACGGACATTATAGACATCGCAACAAAGGACAACTGCCTGCTCGACGTCGAAAGACTTACATTCAATGAGGTGCTCAGGCGTATCGAGGAAAACGAGCAGCTCCTCGGCGACCGTAAGGTGTTTATCAACAGTATCCCGAATACGCTTATTCCTGAGGATGAATTCTCGCAGATTTCTGAAAAGTTCGGCAGACTGTTTGAGCATACCGTTATCGAAATTACAGAAGATTTGAACTTCGACGACGAAAGCTTTAAGTCCTTCAGAAACAGATTTCTGTCGCTCAATTGTCAGCTTGCTCTCGACGACTTTGGAACAGGCTATTCAAACGAGTCAAACCTTCTTAAGTTCCAGCCATCATTCCTGAAGATGGATAAGGCACTTATCGAGAATATGGATACAGACCCGCAGAAGAGAAATCTTGTTGAGGGTATCGTAAGCTTTGCAAAGAAGCATAACATCAGAATTATCGCAGAAGGCGTAGAAACCCGCAAGGAGCTCGAATCTGCAATCTCTATCAACGTAGACTATATCCAGGGCTTCTATACAGCAAGACCAAGCTTTGAGCTTGTCGATAAGATTTCTGAAGAAATTTCAGACCATATCGTCGCTCTTAACTTAAAGCTCAAGAGTATAGATTCCAAGAGAGCCTATGAAACACAGGAGCCGGGCGAGCTCGATATAGTGGAGCTTGCACTTAAGGGCTACTCAAATGTTCTCGTAAAGCATACACCGATTAAGTTTATCGGCGAAACAACCAGAACAGCAGAAATCAGCGTAATAGTTGAAGATGATTTGTCAGCTCAGATTACATTTGAAAATTGTTCACTTGCAAGACATTCAGGACAAAGATTCTTTATGATACTCGGTGAAAACTCAAATGTGGAGCTTCAGCTCATCGGCGAGAATAGGTTCTCTGGCGGCTTCAATGTTCCTGTCGGCTCAGAGCTGAGCGTTTCAGGTAACGGAAAAACGGAAATTATGCTCACAACCGATAATCCGATTGCCTTCGGAAGTCATTCAAAGAGTGGCTACGGACGTATAGATTTTGCCTACGAGGGCGAGTGCAGTATAAAGCAGTACGGCGATATCTGTATCGGATTCGGCGGAGTCTACAGCGCAATGCTGTCTGATATTATGATTCGTAACGCAAATCTCTTTATCGAACAGCGTGGACTCAATAATATCGGTATCGGTTCAGCAGGCGGAGATGCCTCAATCGGTGTGTATAATTCTGTTATCAGAATTGAATGTAACGGCGATTCAGTAACAGGTATAGGCGTCGAAGCGGGAACTGTAGATACAGAAATATGCGCCTCTGAGATTTCTGTGGATATGGGCTCTGACAGAGCGGTCGGAGTAGGTATCCTCGAAAGCGGCGGCGGAAGCATCAATATCACAGACAAAACCGTGTTCAAGGCATACATAAGGTCGAAATCGGCTCTCTCTGTCGGCGCAAGAAACGGCAGACCGGAGATATTCTGCAATGACAGTATTATTGATATCGACTGTGAGGGTGCTGAAGCTATCGGTATCGGAGATATCGACGGCGAGTCTATTGTACAGGTTAAGAACGGCTCAGTCATAAGAGGGAAAATGGCTTCTGTTTCTCCGAAGCTTATCTCAACAAGCAGGGGACAGATATATATCGACAGCGGTAATATCATCACAGACGGAGCACCTCCGAACGCTATAAACAGCAGAGGCAAGGAGCTTGTGTACTATAAGCTCGACAGGAGAGAGGACTTTGTCCTCGAGCATTATGACAACGGCGACAGCGGACGTTATGTGGCTCCCGTGTACGACGGAGCACCGCAGTATATCGGCGTCTGTCTTACAGAAGGCTCGCTCCCTGAAAATATCAGAACACTTTAAAACAATAAGTCCCCACAGGTTAATTCCTGCGGGGACTTCCTTTGTCTTGTTATTCTGTAATGAGTGCAGCGTAGTAGTCGCTGAGAAGCTTTGCGGATTTGTTCATAAGATGCATGCTTTCCTCAGCTCTCTCACCGTTTGAGTAAAGACCTTCCTTAGCATACTCGTTAGCCTGCTTTGCGTAGTTTACAGCAGTCTGAAGCTCGCTCTTGGAAGAAGCCTCCTTAGCAAGCTCAAGGCATGCAATAGAACGAAGCGCATTGTATTCGTCCTTGAAGTTTTCACTGTCCTTTTCAAGAACCTCAAGTGCCTTCTGATACTTTCCGCCATTGATTGCACGCTTTGCCTCAATGATTGAATAAGCATCAGAGCTTCCTGATGAGTTTTCATCATCCTCAGGAATAAGAGAGGACATTGATATTTCAAGAACAGATGCTAAATATTCGAGTGTCTTGATTGACGGAGTAGCTACTCCGCTCTCAATCTGACTGAGCATGTTTCTTGTGATAAAATCACCGACAACCTCGCTCTGTGTCATTTTCTTTGCAAGTCTTGCCTCTTTAAGCCGACGGCCAAGTTCAACAGAATTCATATAGTAATTACCTCCTCTAACGCTTAGATAACCATTACCTTTGGGTAAATGAATTTACTATGCGTTAAATCATTTTCCATAAAACATCCCTTGTAAACTTTATTTACTTATATTATAGCAGACAATTTTTCATTTTGCAAGCCTTTTTTGAATGTTGATAAAAAATTGATATCGACATTCGTATTTTATATGTGCTTGACAAACAAAACCGTTTGAAGTACAATTTATTAGTAGAAAATAAGTTCAGAAAGCTGAAAAATATATGAGTAAACGTTCAATCGGACAAAAGCTAAAAAAAGCTCTGACGGCTGTTTTTGCGGTGCTTGGAATACCGGCAGTAAAAAAGCAGGATGTTCAAAGAAATGAGAGTAAGAAAAACAAAGCCGCAGTAGTGCTTCTGCTGGGTGGGATTTTACTTGCTCTTCTTGTGATGTTTTCTGCAATATGGGTGCGAATGTCCTTCGGCAAGGTAAGTATAGCATCAATACTGTTTACACTCGAATTTGCACAGGACGGCTTCACGACAGGGGATATAATAGAGTTTCTTCTCAAATGTGTCCTGCCGACTGTAATAAGCGGATATGTCGTGTGCAGACTCATCCTTATCTCCTTTTCGTATAAAAAGGCAACCTATAAGCTCGGTAAGAAGGGCGAGGGAGTTGCTTTTAGGTTTTCAAGGAAAATCGCTTCGATAGCAGGCGTGTTTATTATCGTTACGTGTATAGCAACAACCCTGCTCGTGCTTCCTATCATCCAGCATATAATGACGCTGGGTGTTAAAAGTGAAATATACGACGACTACTATGTCGCTCCGACTTCTGATATATTGGTGTTCCCCGAAGAGAAAAGAAATCTCATCTATATATACCTTGAGTCTATGGAGAATACCTATGCCGATAAGCAAAGCGGCGGTGCGTATGACGATAACTATATCCCGAACCTCACAGCGCTTGCAATGTCAGATGAAAGTATAAGCTTCTCAAATTCTGACAAGCTCGGCGGTGCAAGTGTCTTCTCTGACGGAATGGAATTTACTATGGCATCGTTTGTCTCGCAGACAGCAGGTGTGCCGATTTCCTCTGCATCAAATGTAAATAAGAAAAATTATAAGCTTGACAGAATGCTCCCCGGCATCGTTACCCTCGAGGATATCCTGAAAGAGCAGGGCTATAACCAGATGCTCCTGCAGGGAAGTACGGGCAAGTTTGCAGGTACGGACCTCTATTACGGAAGATATGACGATACAGTGTTCTTCCCGTATGAGAGCTTTATAAGTGAAGGAGTCGTTCCCGAGGATTATTATGAGTTCTGGGGCGTCGAGGACTTAAAGCTTTATGACTACGCAAAGCAGGAGCTTTTAAGACTTTCCCAGGAGCCTGAGCCGTTTGCCTTCACACTATTTACAATAGATACCCATAGACCGGAGGGCTTTTTCTGTCCGGAATGTGAGGAGGAATACTCCGAGCAGTATGCGAATGTTATCTCGTGTGCCGACAGACAGATAGCCGAGTTTGTAAGCTGGCTCAAGGAACAGGACTTCTACGAGAATACAACAGTCATAATTGTCGGCGACCACCCAAGCATGAACGAGGAGTTCTTTGAGGAAATAGGCGACTATAAGAGGAATACATATAACTGTATCCTCAATTCCGCCGTACAGCCTGTGAATACAAATAACAGACTTTACAGCCCGATTGATATGCTTCCGACAACGCTTGCCGCTATGGGCGTCACAGTAAAGGGCGACAGGCTGGGAATAGGTACAAACCTGTTTTCTGAAAAGCCAACACTTGCAGAAGAGCTCGGCGAGGAAAAACTTGTCAGTGAGCTTAACGTAAAGTCTGACTACTACAACGAAAAATTCTGGCTGTATGAGGAATAGGAAAGGAAATGTGTAATGGAGCTTGACAGGATGCTCAGGTTCACACTTAAAAGTGTGTTTTTATTCATTATAATAAATTGCGGAGTGTCAGTGCTCGTGCCAATCGTTGCAAGCGTTATAAGTAACGCTGTCGGTGTAAACTCAGTGCAGGACTTTTTAGGCTCGGATAAGGTTATGTCATGCACCGCATGGCTAGTAACTGTAATAACTATGATGTGGGTGCTGTGGGAGGACTCAAAGAAGAATACCGCATATAAAGCCTTCGACGGAATAAACACCGCAATAACCTTCCTCGCAATCTTTGTGGCTTACTTTTTCCCTGTCCTCTATATCGACGAGGCACGTGAAAATGTCGAGGTCGCACTCAGGCAGTATTACTATACCTGCCTGTGGATTAGAGGAGAAGACGGAGAATATGAGATTCCAGTTATGCTCACGGCAATTATCGGAATAGTTCCGATGATGGCAACCTACGTTGCAGGACACTACCTTTATGTAAAAAAACACCCCGAAATCAAGGATTGATAGTAAAGTTTTAAACCTTTGTCAAGCGTTTTTGTGCAAATTCGTCAATCTTCATAAAAATGGCTATGAATTTTTTACATTTTTAAATAATAAATAATTTGTAAAAAATCTTGATTGTTAGGTGTGTTATATGGTATAATATAAAAAATGCGTCGATATGTATATTTGACGTAGCTTTTATTCTGGCAATGAACTATTATGGAGGTGTAACTAGAAAGAAATGAAGAAGTTTGTTTATATTGCAAAGGATACGTCCGGTAAAACCATAAAGGGTGCGATGGAGGCAGAAACCAGAG
This sequence comes from Oscillospiraceae bacterium, assembly GCA_017396665.1. Taxonomy (GTDB): domain Bacteria; phylum Bacillota; class Clostridia; order Oscillospirales; family Ruminococcaceae; genus UBA7477. The sequence continues at coordinate 20,818 of JAFQLH010000043.1, forward strand.
AAGAAGTCAACGCGAAAATTTATGACCAAGGCTGGTTCCCTGTAAAGATTACCGCAGACCTCGGTAAGGGCGTAAGCGGAATGCACAAATTCACAACAAAAGAACTTTCTTTCTGCTGTCGACAGCTGTCGGCGATGATGTCCTCCGGTCTTACAATCGTAAAGGCTCTGGACATTCTCTACAAGCAAATGAACAAGAAGGACGCACAGCAGACATGGCTTGATGTCTACGAAAGCGTTCAGAAGGGTGCAACCTTCACTGAAGCGCTCCAGGAAAAGAACGGTGCTTTCCCGGAATTCTTCATCAGTATGATTGGTGCCGGTGAATCCTCCGGTACACTCGATACTGTAATGGCAAGACTTCAGGACCATTACGCAAAGGAAAACAGAACAACAAATAAGATTAAGGGTGCTATGACATACCCAATCGTACTTGCTGTACTCTGTGTAGTAATGGTAATCGGTATGTTTACTCTCATTCTTCCGAACTTCAGAGATATGGGTAACGAAGAGGATATGAGTATAATCACAAAGGCTCTGTTCGCATTCAGTGACTTTGTCATCGAGAAGTGGTGGCTGCTTATAATTATCGTTGCGGTAGTTGTATTTGCAATTGTCTACGGTCTCAAGATTAAGTCAGTAAGACTTAAGTATGACGAAATCAAGCTTAAGATGCCTAAGGTAGGAAAGCTTATCAAGATTATCTATACAGGTAGATTTGCAAGAACAATGTCATCCCTGTACTCATCAGGTATCCCGATGGTAGAATGCCTCGAGCGTTCATCAAAGATTCTTGGTAACTCATACGTTGACGAAGCGTTTATCCAGATTGTCGACGAAGTAAAGCAGGGTCAGCCGCTTTCAACTTCAATCCAGAAGACAGAAGTATTCGACCCTATGTTCTGTTCAATCGTATACGTTGGTGAAGAGTCAGGTGCTCTTGACGAAATTCTTTCAAAGACAGCGGACTACTACGAGGAAGAATCCGACTCAGCTATCGAGCGTCTCGTAGGTCTTATGGAACCTCTGATGATTGTAATCATGGGTTGTGCAATCGGTCTTTGTCTGGCAGGTATCTTCCCACTCCTGTACGGCGGTATGGATATCGAATAAAAGAAATGTTCTTAATAATATAGAGAGGTGAATTAAAAATGCTATCATTTGATATATCTGATAGAAAAATTTATGCCGTAAAGGGCGATAACGTCGGCGGAAAAATCAAGATTGAACGTTCATGTGAAATCGATGTTCCTGCAGATATGATTGTCAGCGGCGAAGTTGTAAATCTTACAGGCGTAAGCGATGTTATCCTTAACAGAATCCGTGAGGAAAGTATGTTTGATAAGAACGCTATCATCACATTCTCATCAAGCAACATCGTGTTCAAGGAACTCGTAATTCCAAAGGCAAAGCCGGACCAGTTCCTTTCAATGGTACAGAACCAGATGGTTCACGAAATGGGTATTACAAACGACTTCAGTATTTCATATACTATCGTAGGTGAAGCAGGCCCTGAAAACCCCGGCGCTATGAAGGTTCTCGCAACAGCTTGTCCTTTCGCAGTAGTAGAAAGCTACAGAAAGCTGTTCAGCATCATGAACATCACTCTCAAGAGCGCTAATATCAGCTGTAACTCAATCTCAAGAATCGTTGTATCCGACAAGTCAAATGCAAACAGAATGCCACTTCTCGTTATGCAGCTTGACCCTAACTTCCTCGGAATGACACTCTTCGAAAACGGCCAGATGGCATTTGCAAGATACGTTCCTATCGCAGAGGAAGACTACGACTCTGATGATTACATAGTAGAAGCAATGACTGAGAACATCTTCAGAATGACTCAGTTCAATAAGGCAAGAGGCGGCCCGGGTATCTCAAATGTTATCCTCTACGGTCAGATTGATGACTACATCAAGTACGCTGACGAGCTTGCAAAGATGGATATCGCAGTTTCTATCCTCCCTGTACCTTCACAGATTACAGGTTACGAAAACTTCGAGTTCACACTCTACGCAAATGCAATCGGTGCCCTCTATAAGAGAAATAAGCTCACAGAACGTATCAACCTCATCGAGGTAGACTCCTCAACAGGACGTTCAAGCGCAGCTAATAAGCAGTTCCTTATGTACCTGCTCGGCGGTATCGCAATCGTTGCTGTTGTAATTGCAGCAGGTAAGTTCGCTTTGAGCGCATGGAACTCATCGGTTCAGGACGACATCAAGGACGTAAATAAGAAGATTGCAGCAGCCCAGGCTCAGATTGCTGAGAGCGCTAAGTACGAAACAATGCTTACAAAGCTTGATAAGTACTATAAGTCTGCTGACAATGCTTCAAGAGCGTTTGAGTCACTTCCGCTGCTCAGCCTTGAAACATACGAGAATATTGCACAGCTCGCTATCGATAACGGCGCAATCGTAGACAACTACACAAAGACAGGTTTCGGTGACTTTGCTTACAATATCAACGGAACAATCACAATCAGCAATGTTAAGTTCACATCTGAAGAAGATATGACAAACTTCGTTAAGGCAGTTGCTGAAAGCGACGACTTCTACGCTTACACATTTACAGGATTCAATACAGAAACACCTGTTGTAAGTGATAAGAATGACGAAGATAAGGACGATGACGATAAGGATACAACAGTTACAGATACTGAACTCGTTTATATCCTCCCTGCAATGACCCTGACACTCAAGGAAGGCGACTATGCAGAAATGATGGCACAGCAGAATGCAGCAAATAATCAGGCTGCTGACGCTAAGTAAGAAAGGAGCTGACGCATAATGAATCTTACACAGAAGGATAAAATAACTCTGTCCGTACTGGCAATTGTGCTCGCACTTTTTATAGGAGTATGGTTCATCCTTAAGCCGGCTTGGCAGGAAGTACAGGATTCCAAGAAGGATTATAATGAGCTCAGAAAGGACTATACTGCGCTCGAAACACAGGTTCAGCAGAAGGCATCAATCAAGCAGGACGTTCAGAAGAGATACGATGAATGTATCGAACTCGCTCAGATGTTCTACGATGACTCAACTGACTACGCTCTCCAGCAGGAAGTTTACAACCAGCTCGAAAACGTTGGTATTACAGTAACTTCAAATACAGTTTCCCATTCTACAAAGCTTCTCTCAGCTTATAGATATAAGCCGCATACACTTGATATCCCAAGTAATGAATATGCTGATATCAATGTTGATACAGGAAACAAGAATGCAGTCGCTACAATCGAATCACAGACAGTAGGTTGCTACACATTTAACATCGAGTTCACAAATGCAAACAAGGATAAGATATTCGAGTTTGTTGAGAACCTCAAGACATACGACCATACAACAATGGTTGTAACAAGCCTTTCCTTCGAGGTTAACGCATTCGACGTTGAGGCTGACGCTGAAGCTGATAAGCCTGCTCTTGATGAGGAGGAAGAGGAAGATAACAAGAAGAAGGAAGATATCGACCTCGGAACAGGTAGCATTTCCCTCGAGCTCTACTACATGATGACTCCAGAGGCTCCTGTATTTGAGTAAACTTACTAATTGCGATAGGTGAAGGCGAGAAATTGCTTTCACCATATCGTGTTTATGGTAAAGGTTTAAAAATCATCGGAAAGGATGGTATTTATGGTTAACTTAAAAGCTAATCGAAAGAACAATAATGGTTCGACACTGCTGACAGTTGTAACCGTATCCTGCTTTGCAGCAATTCTTATTGCGGCAGTTCTGGGATTTGTAGCCCGTGCACACAGAAATGCGTACCACAACTACAATTCAGAGCAGGCATACTATATCGCAACCTCTGCTCTCGATAGTATCCATGACTATCTTGAAAAAGACGGCGCCGATTATACAACTCTTCTTGACATGGCAGGAGCTAACGGCGGTGCAGGCTCTGAAGGTGTCGTAAAGCTTGGTGACCTCACAATGGATGACGTTGTTCCCGGCGGTGAGTGTACAGTAAGCGTGAAGTATATGGGCACAGCCTATATCAGAGTGTCAGTAACAGGCAGATGTAACGGTCAGGAGGAAACAATTAATGCGTATTACTCCGTAATTACAAACTCTGTCCCTGCACAGATTGACAACGCTATCTACGCAAGCAACGATATCACATTTGCTCTTTCAGCAACAAACGCAGGTTCCATTACTTCAAATGGCTCCTATGAAACATCCAATAACTCAAAGTCTAACGGTTCTATCGTAACAGACGGAGACTTCCTCGTTAAGACATCCTATACCTGGACTGACGACCCTAACGGCTGCGGAAGCTTTGTTGTTGTAGGCGGAAACTTCCTCAATAACAACAGCGGAACAACCTTCTATCCGGGATATTCAAAGGTTCTTACACAGAACGTTTCTGAGTTTATTACAGTAGAAGGCGGATTTATGCCGATTCAGAGTATGTCAATCGGTACCGCTGTAAAGGTTATGGACGTGTATGCAAATACAGTGTACCTCGGCGGTGCTAAGACCACAAGTACACACTATAAGACCGGATACCCTGGACCTAACTCAATGTCGCTCACAATGTACGGCAATATGTACTGCTATAAGTACGAAAATGCTTCACATCCACTCCACGGTCACGATGATGACGGCGACTTTATCGTAACAAATAACGCTACATCACTCGACCTCACAGGAGATTTGTTCGTAGAAGGCGATATCGTAAACGAGTCAAATCATAACATCAGAATCAACGGTACTCTCTTTATCGCTGATGATACTACTATCACAACTCCTACACAGTACCCGATTATCTGTAATTCTATCAGCTATTCATCTAATAATGCAGGTAAGGTTCTTCAGATGATACAGAATAAGAAAATCAGAATCCCTAAGACTCCCGGCGGCTCTGATTACTATTCAGCTTCTGAATTCCAGACACTTATGAATAGTACAAACGATGAAGATAAGGCAAAGCTTTCTACAATCGTAAGAACAGATGCAATCGTTCATACAGCTTCAAATCACAGAAATTATAAGCCTTCAACAGACTATAATGACTACAAGCGTGAGTATGAGAATACATCTGACTTCGTTAATAACAACGCTGTAATCAAGAACCTCTATCAGCAGGCTCTTGTTACATCAACAAATAATATTACAAACTTTACTTCAGGTGCAGGTAATGACGCAACTGTAGGTCTTGACTTCAGCTATGTTGTAAACAAGAACTACTGCTACATCGGACCTGAACACTTCGAGCAGATTAAGGGTAAGGACGTTCTTATCGATATGACAAAGTTTGCAGGCGACTGCGTTGTCGTTATCGACTGCAATAACCAGTCACGTACACTCGAGGATATGAACATCCTTATCAAGAACGGCGTCAAGAAGGTTGACGGTACTGAGGTCACAGCTCCTGAAGGCTTCTGTTACATTATCGTTAAGTATGATGATAACGCATCAACAACAAATACACTTAACTTCAAGTGGTGTAACATCTACGACTACTGCACATATCAGCACGTTGTAAAGGGCGGTAAGGCTATCAACCTTACAAGCTATGTAGGCGGAGAAGACGAAATAATCAATGAAATCTATAATAACGTTGTTTATACACCAAACCTCGTAAGAAATTACATTATGGTTGACGCAGGCGATAAGATTGCCTTCCCACAGGACAGCAACAATTATATGATGGAGGCTATACTCTATGCTCCGGGCGTTAACGTTGACGATAGCGGTAACGGTAATAACCAGCATAAGTACCTCTTCGATGCTGCAACTCCTACAACAGTTTCAGGCTTCGGTACAGACGGTACAAAGAGAGTTGCATTCCTCGGTGCTATGATTTGTAATTCCTTCAACAGCTCAAGTAATACATTCGCTGTAGCATTCTCTGCACCGGCACCGGGTTCAGGTGTAGGCGCATCCGGTTCAAGCGGAAGGACTGAGGTAAGATTCAGCCACTATGAATCAAGATAAAGGAGGGGAATCTCATGAAATTCTTTGAAAAGCTCAAAAACAGAATAAAGAAGAATAACGAGGGTATGACTCTCGTAGAGGTTCTCGTCTCCGTTACTCTGTTCGCAATTATGGCAGGCATGATTATGGCTGCCGCAAACTACTCAATTCGTACACAGGCTGATACAGAGGAGTGGAATGACCAGACTGATAACCAGTCTACATACCTCTCACAGTATCGTTCAAAGGCAATTGTTGATGCGGCGGGCGACCCTACCGGTATCCAGTTCACCGGCGGCGGTACACAGTATGAGCTCAAGATTGTTATTGATGGAACAATACACGAAACAGGTGCTATGGTTTCAATCTATAACGTAAATACTCAGTATGAGTACAACGATGAAGGTACTGCTCTTCCTACTAACGAAGATGTAAACCTCAGATTCTTCAGAGTAGACTAAGGGGGTGTAAAGCATGGAAAATATCAATGTAACCAAGAAAAAGAATAATGCCGGCTTTACCCTCATAGAGCTTATAGTTGTAATGGCTCTTATGGCAATTATCATGGGCGCAATCTTAAACTTCATCGAACCTACTTCAAAGCTCTATGCAACAACAAATGCATACCTTAACCAGGAAGAGGCCGTTACCTCAATCTATAATGTGCTCAATGACGACCTTATGTACGCAACCGACGTTTGCGTGTTCACCGGCGTTTCAAATCACTCAGATAACGATGGCGAAACAGTTGGTCTCGCAGCAGAGCTTATAAACTATGCAAATGCCCAGACAGGAAACAATACTATAATGTATAATAACTGTATCGTTCTTGATAATGTCAATGTGCGAACAGCGACAAGCAAGTCTGAGGCAAAGGGTGCTACAGGCTCTATCACAAAGTATGCCCTCACAGACCCTACAAACTATACCTATAAGGACGTTACAACCGACGCTTCACTTACTTCAGGTAATAAGCTCTATACAAACTACTTCGCTCTCGAAGACCTTACCTTCATGGATGACTACAAGTTCTTCTTTACTGTAGAAGGTCCACGTTCAGGTCAGGAGCAGGTTCTCACACTCAAGACAGATGTTTATTCTCCGACATATAATTCCGATACCGGTGAGTATGAATTTACAGAGAATCACTTCTCCGCTGAGAACTCAATCGAGTTTGTAAACATTAACTCCGGTGCTGCTACAAGTAACTGCGACCTCGATACAAGCGGTCCTGATACAGGCTACATCCTTATCTTCTACAACAGAAGAGAAAAGATTCCTGAGGCAACCGTAAACGTAAACTTCGAGTGCTATATCCTCGAGTCCGACGGCTCACAGTATAAGCAGGCTTGTACATTCACAGCTCCACAGGGCTCTGATATCTCTCAGCAGGTAATTGATGAGTCTGAATCACTCAATACAATCGAGCCGGTTTCCAATACTCACGTTTTCTTCAGTACAGGTATGTATTCAACAACACCGTTTGACCCGTATGTCGACGGAAAGGTCTACTATAACCTGACAAGCGCTTCCGGAACGGGTACAATCAAGCTTTACGCTGTATACAAGAAGGAGCTCAAGCAGAGCGTTCCGTTCAGCATTAATGTGTATAACGGTTCAGATATCACAACTGCAGTGAATACCATGACCTATACAAGAAACTACGGCGAATCGCTTAACCTGTCACTTTCAGTTCCATCCGGCTATGACGGAGCATACTACGCATACTGCGGTACAACAATCGAAGCTGACCTTTCGAATATCAAAAATAATATGGATATCTATCCATACTATTATAGAACATATACCGTAAAGTTCCAGCTTCCTGACGGAAGGTCCTTCAAGAACGGCGCATTCGATATGACCGGCGTTCAGGAGGATACACTCGTTGTTGCTCCTGTAGGACTTCTCGATGATGTCATCGACGAAGTGAATGCTAAGCAGTATAGCTACGCTCTGCGTTCTGAGGACGTTTTCCTCAGCCCTATCGTCGGTAATACAGTAATCCTTATAGATGAAACTGTTATCGATATCGTTACAGAATCAGGTCTCGTGGGTTCTGAAGCACAGGCTTACAACAATGCACACGTAATCAGACTTACAAACGAAACTGATGCAGAAATTACTGCAGCAGATATCACAATCAAGTTTGACGGAAATGTATCCGGACTTACTTTCACAGGTGATACAGCTCCATATTCAGTAGTTTCAATTTCAGGTAATACGGTTGTAATCAACTTCACCAAGAAGTCTGCAGGCTGGTGGACAGCACTTTATCCGCATGGCTCAACTGAAAGCCTCGTGTTTACTCTCTCAAATAACGCAAATATCACAGAGATTACCTGCGTTCCTAAGTAAACTGTTATGTAATTTAAGTAGAGTATCCGCTTCCACTTATGGCGGTAGCGGGTACTACTCTTAAAGGACATAATTAAAACAAAATCCCCGCCCGAAAGGGCAGGGAAGCTTTTGTGTATGTCGGTTTATTGAATAAAACCTGCAAACCTCAGGTAAAGGTCAGCAAGCTGGTTTCCCCATATTGCACATATCGCAATACCAAGAGAAAGCCATGGACCAAAAGCGAACTTAGAACCTCCTGTGCAGTGCTTGATGATAAGTCCTGCAATGGAAGCGGTCACAAGACCGATAAAGAACGCTGCAACAGTTGCCTTGACACCAAGGAAAAGTCCTGCTGCTGCCATCAGGTAAACGTCACCTCTGCCCATAGCCTTTCCCTTGGAAAGAAGCTCAATGGCAAGAAGTATGAGGCTTACAACAAAGAAACCGATTATGCGGCTTTTCAAATCTGCATCGTCAATGTGATAAAGGTCAAGCTCAAATTGCCAGCGAAGGTAATCGAGAATACCAAGTATCGCAATAAACAGTACCATGTAGTTTGAGATAAGCTGTGTGTCCCAGTCCATAAAGAAAACTACTATAAGTGCCGACATAAGCAGGCAAACTAAAATAGCCTTTATCGGACTGTACATAAAGTCGTAGTACATGAAAACGAGTACATAAATAATACCGTTGAGTGCTTCGACAATACAGTATCTCGGAGAAATCTTAGCTCCACAGCTACGGCACTTTCCACGCAGGAATAACCAACTGAAAACAGGGATAAGGTCGTAACGCTTAATCTGTGCCCCGCAGGTCATACAGTGGGAGTTTTGCTTGGTGAGGGATTCCTCCTTAGGCAGACGGTAAATGCAGACGTTCAGAAAGCTGCCAATCGTTATTCCGAAAAGGAATATGAAGGCGTATACTATAATAGAGTATACAAGCTCTGAAACGGGCATATAAATCCTCCTGTATTAAGTTTTTTATATTGTAACATATTTTTTGTGATTTTACAAGTATAATTTAGCATTCAAATATAGCAAAAAGGAAGGGAAAAACTATGAAGAATATGCCAATCGGCCAGTATCTGGTTGAGAAGGGACTTCTGACAGAAGAGAATTTGCAGAAGGTACTCGCAAAGCAGAAGGAATCAAAGGGAAAAATGTTCGGTGACGTTATCGTCGATATGGGACTTATCTCCGATAAGGAGTTCGCAAAGGTCCTCGCAGAAAGACTTAACGTTACTTATGTAGACCTCGACGAAGTAAACTTTGTTCCGGAAGTCGTAAAGAAAATTCCTGAGGCAGTTGCAAGAAAGTATAACCTCATCGCAATCAGCCTCGTAGGAAAGAGACTTACTGTTGCAACAAATGACCCTGCAAACTTCTACATCTTTGAAGACGTAAGAATTATCACAGGCTGTAACGTAGTACCGGTCCTCGCAACAAAGCTCTCAATTGCAAAGTATATCGGTAAGCTCTATTCAGCAGGAAGTGCCGAAAATATCGCTGCCGAAGCTTCTCAGGCTGCAGAGGATATGGGCGATATCGACGTAACGGACCTCGACCTGTCAGCAGACAGAATCGAAAACGCCCCAATCGTTAAGCTCGCTAATACTATTATCGAAAACTCCCACAGACATGAAGCAACGGACATACATATCGAGCCGTTTGAGAACTATACAAGAATCAGAGTCCGTGTAAACGGCGACCTTGTGGAGCTTATGCCTCCTGTTTCTCCGCTCATCCATGGCCCGCTTGTAACAAGATATAAGATTCTCAGCGGTATGAATATCGCTGAAAAGAGAGTACCGCAGGACGGACGTATGTCAGCAGACGTTGACGGAACCCACCTTGACCTCCGTGTATCTAACCTTCCTACAGTTCACGGCGAAAAGGTCGTTATCCGTATCCTCGCAACAGGTAACGTTGCAACTAGAAAGGTTACCGACCTCGGTATGAACGATACAAACTACCAGAAGTTTATCTCAATGCTTAAGGTTCCTCAGGGCGTTATGCTCGTAACAGGACCTACAGGTTCAGGTAAAACAACAACCCTTTACGCAGCCCTCGGTGAAATGGCAAAGCCTCATGTTAATGTTATCACAGTAGAAGACCCGGTCGAAAAGGAAATCGAAGGTATCAACCAGTGTCAGATTAACGATAAGGCAGGTATGACCTTTGCCGCAGCTCTCCGTTCTATCCTCCGTCAGGACCCTGACATCATAATGGTCGGAGAAATGCGTGACCAGGAAACATCTGAAATCGCTATCCGTGCCGCTATTACAGGACATATGGTGCTTTCAACACTCCATACCAACGACGCAGCTTCAACTGTAACAAGACTTGTGGACATGGGCGTTGCTCCGTACATGGTTGCAACCTCACTTATCGGTATCGTTGCACAGCGACTTACCAAGGTGCTTTGTCCTGAATGTAAAAGGCTCAGAATGTCTGCTGAGGAAGATAATATGCTCCTCGGTATTGATAAGGATAAGAGAATACCAATCTATGACGCAGTAGGTTGCCCTAACTGTAATAACACCGGCTATAGGGGACGTACCGCTATCCACGAGATTCTGCTCTGTACATCAAGAATGTCATCTCTCATTACCTCAGGCGCTAAGGCAGACGCAATCGCCGAGCTCGCTAAGGAAGAGGGAACAAGACTCCTGCGTGATAACGTTGCCGACCTCGTTCAGGAAGGCAAGACAACAATGGAAGAGCTTATCCGTGTAACATACGCAGTATAATTTTTTGGAGGGAAAACTAAATGGCAGCAGTTGATATTAACCAGATTCTTGACGAGTCAAGAGCACTCGGATGCTCTGACCTTCACTTTACAGTAGGTATTCCACCAATCGTAAGACAGGGTGGTAGCCTCAGAAAGCTTTCTTCATATTCAGAAATGACCGAAATTGATATTCTCCGTATCTGTGAAGCAATGTGTAACGAGATGCAGAAGAAGTCAATCAAGGAGCATATCGACACCGACTTTACATTCGTATCAAAGAGAGGCTTCAGACACAGAGTTAACGTTTATCGCCAGAGAGGTAACACAGCAATCGCTATCCGTCTTCTCAGAAACGATATCCCAACACTCTCTGACCTTAACCTCCCACCTGTACTCGCTGAATTCGCAATGCGTCCTCGTGGACTCGTTCTTGTAACAGGCCCTACAGGTTCCGGTAAGTCTACAACACTTGCCGCTATGATTGACCACGTAAATGTCAATAAGTCAGCTCATATCATCACAATCGAAGACCCTATCGAATATATGCACGGTCATAAGAGATGTATGGTAAACCAGAGAGAAATCGGACAGGACGTTTCAAGCTTCTCAATGGCGCTCCGTGCCGCACTCCGAGAAGACCCGGATATCATCCTCGTAGGAGAAATGCGTGACTACGAAACAATCGAAGCCGCTGTAACTGCCGCTGAAACAGGACACCTTGTTATGTCTACACTTCATACAACAGACGCAGCTTCAACAATCGACC